>NZ_JBSVWS010000021.1:0-49633 GCF_054071155.1 Pseudomonas sp. SDO5532_S415
CGAATCCCTGTGGGAGCGAGCCTGCTCGCGAAGCAGTCAACACGGCTTAACCGGCCTGACTCTGGTCCTTGTCCTTCACACAGGCGAAGTCTTCTTCGCGCAGCTCAGGCAGATCCTTGGCACAGTAATTACTGCCCAGATCCTTCAACGCCCCGCACATCCCCTCCAGACGACCATCCACGGCCTGCAGGTGATCAAGCAGTTGATTGATGGCGCGCGCCACCGGGTCCGGCATGTCTTCGCTGACACCATAGGCATCAAAACCGATCTTCTCGGCCATGGCCTTGCGCTTGGCGTCCTGCTCTTCATCGGACTTGACGATAATCCGCCCCGGAATCCCGACAACGGTCGCACCCGCCGGAACAGCCTTGGTAACCACCGCATTGGAGCCGACCTTGGCCCCGGCACCGACCGTGAACGGGCCGAGCACCTTGGCGCCTGCGCCGACCACCACGCCGTCCTCAAGGGTCGGGTGACGCTTGCCCTTGTTCCAGCTGGTGCCGCCCAGGGTTACGCCCTGATACAGGGTCACGTCGTTGCCGATCTCGGCGGTTTCACCGATGACAATGCCCATGCCGTGGTCAATAAAGAAACGCCGACCGACCTTGGCACCCGGATGGATCTCGATCCCGGTCAGCCAGCGACCGAAGTTCGACACCAGCCGTGCCAGCCATTTCAGGTCGGCACGCCACAACATCGATGACAGCCGATGGATCCAGATGGCATGCATGCCCGGGTAGCAGGTCAGGACTTCGAAAGCATTACGCGCTGCCGGATCACGATGGAAAACACTCTGGATATCTTCACGCAAACGCTCGAACATCATTAATCCTTCCGCTTCAGAAGCTCGCCACGGGCCGCTTTTTGGGTTTCCGTGAGGATGCCACGCAATATATTCATTTCCGCCCGGCTGACCGAGCTGCGTCCGTACAACCGGCGCAGGCGCGCCATCAAGTGCCGTGGCTTTTCCGGATCGAGAAACTCAATGGCCACCAGGGTCTGTTCCAGGTGCTCATAGAATCGTTCCAGCTCGTCCATGGTCGCCAGCTCAGCGCTTTTGACCGATGCCACTTCTTCCTTCTCGACCTTGCTCGGCTGACCTTCGGCCGCCAGCCAGGACATGCGCACTTCATAACTCAACACCTGCACCGCCGCCCCAAGGTTCAGCGAGCTGAACTCAGGGTCGGATGGGATGTGCACGTGATAATGACATCGCTGCAGCTCTTCATTGGTCAGGCCGGAATCTTCACGACCGAACACCAGGGCGATCTCGGCGCCCTGCCCGGCTTCCTCCACCACTTTCGCACCGCATTCACGGGGATCGAGCAGCGGCCAGGGAATCCGGCGGTCACGGGCGCTGGTGCCGAGCACCAGATTGCAGCCGACCAAGGCATCTTCCAAGGTGGCGACGACTTGCGCTTTTTCAAGGATGTCTCCGGCACCGGAGGCACGGGCATCGGCCTCGTGATGCGGGAACAAGCGTGGATCGACCAGCACCAGCCGCGACAGCCCCATGTTTTTCATGGCGCGCGCAGTCCCGCCGATATTGCCCGGATGGCTGGTATTGACCAGGACGACACGAATGTTTTGCAGCAAGGGAGGCGCTCTCGAACACATTATCGGGAGCAGAATCTTACAGCGCTCACTACCGTTAAGCCATGAAAGCGAACGTCGTCCTTCACCTGTAGAAACTTTCTGATAGAATGCCCGGCTTTCTTTAACAACCTTAGGTGACACATCCATGCAGCCCATGCTGAATATCGCGCTGCGCGCCGCCCGCAGCGCCAGTGAATTGATCTTCCGCTCCATCGAGCGCCTGGATACCATCAAGGTCGACGAAAAAGACGCCAAGGATTACGTATCCGAGGTGGACCGCGCCGCCGAACAGAAAATCATCGACGCGCTGCGCAAGGCCTACCCGAATCATTCGATCATGGGTGAAGAGACCGGCCTGCACGCCGGTACCGGGATCGAAGGCGAAGAATACCTGTGGATCATCGACCCACTGGACGGCACCACCAACTTCCTGCGCGGCATTCCTCACTTCGCTGTCAGCATCGCCTGCAAATACCGCGGTCGCCTGGAACACGCCGTTGTTCTGGACCCGGTTCGCCAGGAAGAATTCACCGCCAGCCGTGGTCGCGGCGCTCAACTGAACGGTCGTCGCCTGCGCGTCAGCGGCCGCACCAGCCTGGACGGCGCCCTGCTGGGTACCGGCTTCCCGTTCCGTGACGACCAGATGGACAACCTCGACAACTACCTGGGCATGTTCCGCGCTCTGGTTGGCCAGACCGCCGGTATCCGCCGCGCTGGCTCCGCGAGCCTGGACCTGGCCTACGTGGCTGCCGGCCGTTTCGACGCCTTCTGGGAGTCGGGACTGTCCGAGTGGGACATGGCCGCAGGCGCCCTGCTGATTCAGGAAGCAGGCGGCCTGGTGAGCGACTTCACCGGTGGTCACGACTTCCTCGAAAAAGGCCACGTCGTTGCCGGTAACACCAAATGCTTCAAGGCAGTCCTGACGGCGATCCAGCCGCACCTGCCGGCCTCGCTGAAGCGCTAAGCGCCCAAGCAACAGAAAAGCACCCTTCGGGGTGCTTTTTTTATGCCTGGAATCCACCCCCGATAACACCACTGATCCCCTGTGGGAGCGAGCCCGCTCGCGAAAGCGGCCTCACATCCAGCAATGATGGCGACTGATACACCGCCTTCGCGAGCAGGCTCGCTCCCACAGGGGCATTAACGGTTGTGCATAAATCCCGGGCACAAAAAAGCACCCCGCAGGGTGCTTCTTTTTGAATCTTTGATTTCAGCAGATCAATGAGCCTGCTGATTCTCCGACAAGATCAACTTGCCCTCTTTATCCACTGGAATCTGGTTACCAGGATCGCGATCCATTCGCACTTTCCCCTCTTTACCGTCCAGCGAGTAGCGCACGTCGTAACCCACGACCTTGTCACTGATGTCATTCACCGTATTACAACGGGTTTGCGTCGTGGTGTAGGTGTCACGCTCTTGCATGCCCTCCTGAACCTTGTTGCCGGCGTAACCGCCACCGACCGCGCCCGCCACCGTGGCAATTTTCTTGCCGGTGCCGCCGCCGATCTGATTACCCAGCAAACCACCCGCCAGCGCACCTACCACGGTACCGGCGATCTGGTGTTGATCTTTCACCGGCGCTTGCCGGGTAACAGCTACATCCTTGCACACTTCACGTGGAGTCTTGATTTGCGTCTTGACCGGCTCAACGGCGAGTACTTGCGCATACTCAGGGCCGTTATCTTTAACCAGGCTGTAGGTGGCCACAGCACCCCCGGCAGTCACACCGACAGCACCCAGTACAGCACCAACCAGCATCGACTTGTTCACATGAACCTCCTGACCATCCAATGCGGGATAAACCCGCGCTTCTCCCTGCCTTGGAGCATAAAAAAAGGCGCGAGTTCAACTCGCGCCTTTTAGGACTACATCGCTGGAGGAAGCCTCCTTCAAGGACGGTCGTCGACTTCCTTCTCGGTATTCACCGTCGGAATCAGATCTTCGGAGCTCAGGTTCAGCCAGATCAGCACCACGTTGGCGATGTAGATCGACGAGTAAGTACCCGCCAGAACACCCACCAGCAGCGCCAGGGAGAAGCCGTACAGGTTGTCGCCACCAAAGAACAGCAGTGCCGCGATCGCCAGCAAGGTGGAAACCGAAGTGGCAATGGTCCGCAGCAGGGTCTGGGTGGTCGAGATATTGATGTTCTCGATCAGGCTGGCCTTGCGCAGGACGCGGAAGTTCTCACGAACCCGGTCGAATACCACGATGGTGTCGTTGAGCGAGTAACCGATGATCGCCAGTACCGCCGCCAGCACCGTCAGGTCGAAGGTGATCTGGAAGAACGACAGGATACCGATGGTCACGATCACGTCGTGGATCAGGGACACGATCGCACCAACGGCGAATTTCCACTGAAAGCGGAACGCCAGGTAGATCAGGATGCCGCCCAGCGCCATCAGCATGCCGAGGCCGCCCTGGTCGCGCAGCTCTTCACCCACCTGCGGGCCGACGAACTCGACGCGCTTGACCGTCGCCGGGTTGTCGCCGCCGACCTTCTGCAGCGCTTCCGCCACCTGGTGACCCAGTTGCGGATCTTCACCCGGCATGCGCACCAGCAAATCGGTGGTGGCGCCGAAGTTCTGCACCACGGCCTCGTGGTAGCCCGAGGAAACAAGCTGCTCACGCACCTTGGTCACATCGGCCGGACGCTCATAGGTCAGCTCGATGAGCGTACCGCCGGTGAAGTCCAGGCCCCAGTTCATGCCCTTGGTGGCGACGCTGAACAAGGCCAGCACGGTAAGGAACAATGTGACGCCGAACGCAACGTTGCGAACGCCCATGAAGTTGATTGTACGTAACATGGCAGCCCCTTAAATCCACAACTTCTTGAAGTCACGTCCGCCGAAGATCAGGTTGACCATCGCGCGGGTGACCATGATGGCCGTGAACATCGAGGTCAGAACCCCGAGGGACATGGTCACGGCGAAGCCCTTGACCGGACCTGTACCCATGGCAAACAGGATCCCGCCCACCAGCAAGGTGGTCAGGTTGGCGTCGAGAATCGCGGTGAATGCGCGACCGAAACCTTCGTTGATTGCCCGCTGTACGCTCATGCCCGCCGCAATCTCTTCACGAATCCGCGAGAAGATCAGTACGTTGGCGTCGACCGCCATACCCATGGTCAACACGATACCGGCGATACCCGGCAGGGTCAGCGTGGCGCCCAGCAGCGACATCAGTGCCAGCAGCAGCACCATGTTCACACCCAGCGCAACCGTGGCGATGATGCCGAAGAAGCGATAGATGGCGATGATGAACAGCGAGACGAACAGCATGCCCCACAGCGACGCATCAACACCCTTGACGATGTTGTCGGCACCCAGGCTTGGACCAATGGTGCGCTCTTCAGCGAAGTACATCGGCGCCGCCAGACCACCGGCACGCAACAGCAGCGCCAGTTCGGACGATTCGCCCTGGCCGGTCAGGCCGGTAATGCGGAATTGCGCACCCAGCGGCGACTGAATGGTCGCCAGGCTGATGATCTTCTTCTCTTCTTTGAACGACTGAACCGGCACTTCTTTTTCGACGCCGTTGACCACTTGCTTGGTGTAAGTGGTGACCGGGCGCTGCTCGATGAAGATCACTGCCATGCTGCGACCGACGTTGGTGCGGGTCGCACGGCTCATCAGCTCGCCGCCGTGGCCGTCCAGACGAATGTTTACTTCCGGCGAACCGTGCTCGCCGAAACCGGCCTTGGCGTCAGTCACCTGGTCGCCAGTGATGATCAGGCCACGCTCGATCTGCGCCGGAGGACGGTTGCCCTCACGGAATTCGAAAGTTTCGGAAGTGGCTTTCGAAGCACCCGGCTCGGCCGCCAGACGGAACTCGAGGTTGGCCGTCTTGCCGAGGATACGCTTGGCTTCTGCAGTGTCCTGTACGCCCGGCAGCTCAACCACGATACGGTTGGCGCCCTGACGCTGGACGATAGGTTCGGCAACACCCAGCTCGTTGACGCGGTTACGTACCGTGGTCAAGTTCTGCTTGATGGAGTATTCGCGGATTTCCGCCAGCTTCGCCGGGGTCATCGCCAGACGCAGTACCGGTTGGCCATTGAGGTCGGCCGGAACAATGTCGAAATCGTTGAAGTTCTTGCGGATGATGGTACGGGCCTGTTCGCGGGTCGCTTCATCGGAGAAGCCCAGCTGAATGGCACCGCCCAGTTGCGGCAGGCTGCGATAGCGCAGTTTCTCTTTACGCAACAGGCTCTTGACGTCGCCTTCGTAGACTTTCAGGCGTGCATCCAGGGCTTTGTCCATGTCCACTTCGAGCAGGAAGTGCACACCACCGGACAAGTCCAGACCCAGCTTCATCGGGTGCGCGGCCAGGCTGCGCAGCCATTGCGGGGTGGTTTGTGCCAGGTTCAGCGCGACGACGTAGTCATCACCCAGCGCCTTGCGCACGACGTCCTTGGCAGGCAACTGGTCTTCAGCCTTGACCAGGCGAATCAGACCGCCCTTGCCGCCGGCAGCCAGGGTGGCAGCCTTGACGTTGATCCCGGCTTCCTTGAGAGCTGCGCTCACACGGTCCAGATCAGCCTGATTGACCTGCAGCGCAGTGCTTGCACCGCTGACCTGAATGGCCGGGTCGTCAGGATAAAGATTGGGAGCGGAATAAATCAGACCGATCGCCAGCACCGCCAGGATCAGAATGTATTTCCACAGAGGGTATTTGTTCAGCATCACGCCGCCCGCTTATGACGCGGGGCGCCTTGCGCGCCCCGTCGATTGAGTAGAAGTTGAAACTTAGATCGCTTTCAGCGTGCCTTTTGGCAGGGTGGCGGCGATGGCGCCTTTCTGGAATTTCATTTCGACGGTGTCGGAAACTTCCAGAACGACGAAATCGTCGGCCACTTTGGTGATCTTGCCGGCGATGCCGCCGGTGGTCACGACTTCATCGCCTTTCTGCAGGCTGCTCAGCAGGTTCTTCTGCTCTTTGGCGCGCTTGGCCTGTGGACGCCAGATCATCAGGTAGAAGATGACCAGAAAGCCGACCAGGAAAATCCACTCAAAGCCGCCGCCCATTGGGGATGCAGCTGCCGGTGCAGCAGCGTCAGCCATGGCATTAGAGATAAAAAAGCTCATTTAGCACTCCAGTTGCAAATGTTGAATCTTGGGGTCAGGAAACTCAGTCCAAAGGCGGAACGGGTAGCCCGCGTTTGGCGTAGAAGGCATCGACAAAGGCGGCCAATGTACCCTGTTGAATAGCCTCGCGCAAACCAGCCATAAGCACTTGATAATGACGCAAGTTATGGATGGTATTGAGCATGCTTCCCAGCATTTCGCCGCACTTGTCCAGGTGATGCAGATAAGCGCGGGAGAAGTTCTGGCAGGTATAGCAATCGCAGGTCGGATCCAGCGGCGAATCATCATGGCGATGGAACGCGTTACGGATCTTGATCACGCCAGTATCAATGAACAGATGCCCATTGCGGGCATTACGGGTTGGCATCACGCAATCGAACATGTCCACACCGCGGCGCACACCCTCAACCAGATCTTCCGGCTTGCCAACACCCATAAGGTAACGAGGTTTGTCAGCCGGCATCTGGCCCGGCAGATAATCCAGCACCTTGATCATCTCATGCTTGGGCTCGCCTACCGACAGACCGCCGATCGCCAAGCCATCGAAGCCGATCTTGTCGAGGCCTTCCAGGGAGCGCATGCGCAGATCCTGGTGCATGCCGCCCTGAACGATGCCGAACAGCGCCGCCGTGTTGTCGGCATGGGCGTTCTTCGAGCGCTTGGCCCAACGCAACGACAACTCCATGGACACGCGGGCGACGTCTTCGTCGGCCGGGTACGGCGTGCATTCGTCGAAAATCATCACGATGTCGGAACCCAGGTCACGCTGGACCTGCATCGACTCTTCCGGGCCCATGAACACCTTGGCGCCGTCGACAGGCGAGGCGAAGGTCACGCCCTCCTCCTTGATCTTGCGCATGGCGCCCAGGCTGAACACCTGGAAACCACCGGAGTCGGTCAGGATCGGGCCTTTCCACTGCATGAAATCGTGCAGGTCGCCGTGCTTCTTGATCACTTCCATGCCCGGGCGCAGCCACAGGTGAAAGGTGTTGCCCAGGATAATTTCAGCGCCAATCGCCTCGATATCCCGTGGCAGCATGCCCTTGACCGTGCCGTAGGTACCGACCGGCATGAAGGCCGGGGTCTCGACGGTGCCACGGGGGAAGGTCAGGCGACCACGACGAGCCTTGCCATCGGTGGCAAGCAGCTCAAACGACATGCGACATTCGCGACTCATACTGTTTCCTCTGGGCCTGGCTCTTTAGGACCGGCAGGCGCGGGGTTACGGGTGATGAACATCGCATCACCGTAGCTGAAAAAGCGGTATCCGTTGTCGACCGCGGCTTTATAGGCGGCCATGGTTTCCGGATAACCGGCAAACGCCGAAACCAGCATCAACAGCGTGGATTCGGGCAAATGGAAGTTGGTGACCAGGGCATCGACCACATGAAACGGCCGGCCCGGGTAGATGAAAATGTCGGTATCGCCACTGAACGGCTTGAGCACACCATCGCGGGCGGCACTTTCCAGGGAACGCACGCTGGTGGTCCCCACCGCCACCACCCGACCGCCACGCGCGCGACAGGCGGCAACCGCGTCCACCACGTCCTGACCGACTTCCAGCCACTCGCTGTGCATGTGGTGGTCTTCAATCTTCTCCACCCGCACCGGCTGGAAGGTGCCCGCACCGACGTGCAAGGTCACGAACGCCGTCTCGACGCCCTTGGCCGCGATGGCCTCCATCAGCACCTGATCGAAATGCAGCCCCGCCGTCGGCGCCGCCACCGCGCCCAAACGCTCGGCGTAGACGGTCTGGTAACGCTCGCGGTCCGCGCCCTCATCCGGGCGGTCTATATAAGGAGGCAACGGCATGTGCCCGACGCGGTCGAGCAGCGGCAACACCTCTTCGGCAAACCCCAGCTCGAACAACGCATCGTGACGCGCCAGCATCTCGGCCTCGCCACCGCCATCGATCAGGATCTTCGACCCCGGCTTGGGCGACTTGCTGGAACGCACATGGGCCAGCACGCGATGACTGTCCAGCACCCGCTCCACCAGGATTTCCAGCTTGCCGCCGGAAGCCTTCTGGCCAAACAGCCGCGCCGGAATCACCCGGGTATTGTTGAACACCATCAAATCGCCCGGGCGCAAATGCTCCAGCAAATCAGTGAATTGACGGTGTGCCAGGGCGCCGCTGACCCCATCCAGGGTCAACAGGCGACTATTGCGCCGCTCGGCCAACGGATGGCGGGCGATCAGCGAATCAGGGAGCTCGAAAGTAAAGTCAGCAACGCGCATGATGGGGTTCGTCTAGCAGGGCCGGGAAGTCTAGCGGAAATATCAAAAATTCTCCATGTACCTGATTGACCGACGGTTATCACCTCTCTATACTTCGCCGCCATTGAGCCCTGATGGCGGAATTGGTAGACGCGGCGGATTCAAAATCCGTTTTCGAAAGGAGTGGGAGTTCGAGTCTCCCTCGGGGCACCAAAATTAAGAAAGGTCTTGCTTAGCAAGGCCTTTTTTTTCGCCTGCAGAAAAGCACCCGACACCCCACCGACCTGTGGGAGCTGGCTTGCCAGCGATGCTTTTTGATTTCTCACCCCCTCGGTCAGTAAGACACTCATCAAGGACTTCACCCATGGAATCGCAACTGGAAACCGTCGCCCTCTTCTCCCTCAAGCTGGCTTACGAGTCGGAAGGTCAGAGTCCGATTTTGCGAGATGACCTGGTCATGGGTGACTACCAGCGGGATGTGTTTGAGTTACTGGTGCGTCGGGGGGATGTTGAGGGGATTCAGGTGAAGGTGGGTGAGTGTGTGGGGTTGGCGCTGGAGGCAATTGGGGGCGCGGATAAGCCGTTAGGGCGGGAGCTGCAGAAATTGGCGGCTGAGTTTGCCAGTAACCGAACCATGGAGCTGCTGGATGCCCCGCTGAACGCGCTCAAGGAATACTTGAAAGATATTCAATGAATGAAAGGGGCGACCTAAAAAAGCTCGAATGCCCGACGACATCGGTCGCTATCTAATAATGAGCCTAGCCTCCTTTTACGATTCAGCTATTTAGTACCGCAGCTAAAATACGCAGGCTGTAATCAAGTATTAATAACTCTCTTCCAGTCGCCGCGAGCGGCATTATCAATCCAATGATTTTGTCAATAAAAAGTTAAAGATTTCTGTCGCCTCGCTCACAGCGCTTGCCTTTGTCGACGCTCGTCAATTATTCCTCTATCCTTCGTCTAACTTGGCCTTCAGACAGGATACTAAAGTGGTTGCAATTTACTCTTCGCTATCGTTGTTTCCTTTACTAAAGCCTCTAATACAAGATCTATATGAAGGGGCAAAGGGTAAGGCAAAGGAAGGCATGAAAATATGGTCTACAGATCAGGGTATCAAACGTGCTGCCGTAGCCCTTACTCGTATTGACAAAGTAAAAACTGTCTGGTCTCCTGAAAACGAAGTCTCTTTGAGGAAATTTTATTACCCCTCAAAACTATCCATCAGTGGAAGACCCGTAACAGTTGACAACATAAATGATCTCCCTGAAGGCAACATCGTTATTGAAGGAATAGTAGGCCAAGGGAAGTCTATGTTTATGCGGCACCTTGCCCTTTCGCTAATAACCTCAAACCCTATATGCTTTATCCCTTTACTGATTGAACTTAGAACATTATCTTCAAAAAGAAATCTGGAAAGCGCCATACTCGCCGCTCTTAACACTCTTTCCCTACCCCCCGCCCCTGAGACCTTTGAACATCTTGCAACTACCGGCCGAATAGTTTTACTACTCGATGGTTTTGACGAAATACCTAGCGAGATTATTAGCGAAACCATTATAGAGATTGAACATTTACAGTTTAGACATTCTGGTTTAAAAATTATCGTTTCAAGCAGACCTCGAAGCCACGTCCAAAATGTCGCTGGCTTTCAAGTCCTCAAGCTTATTCAGATCAACCCCCAAGATTACGACAGTTTCATTTCCAAACTAGTAATTTCTTTAACTAGGCGAGTCGATGTAGTAACTGCGCTAAACGGGTCACCAGCAAATATTAAAGGTATTATTTGCACTCCACTAATGCTAACGCTTGTTGTAATCGTTTATCAAACTGAGAAGCAAATACCGGTTACTCTTTCCGAGTTTTTTGAAAAACTATTTGGAACCGTCTTCAGTAAACACGACCGTTTTAAAGCCGGATTTAATCGACAACATCATAGCGGCCTTTCTGAACAAAAACTCAAACAGCTTTTTGATGCTTTTTGCTTTATGGTTGTGCACCAGCAAGGCGGTCGTTCTCTCAGCTCCGCAGCTTTCGAGTCAGCTTTTCAGTTTGCTTTAACCTATCTAAAAGATCACAAATGTGAATTGACAAACTTCCGGAAAGACATAGTCGACGTTGCGTGCTTGATGGTCGAGGAAGGCTTCGACACTGTCACCTACCTACACAAAAGCATATTGGATTATCACGCCGCCGCATTCGTTAAAAGTCTTCCGGACGCACAAGCCAAAAATTTTTACAGTAATGCATTTGATAGAAGCGCTCAGTGGGGTCATGTACTTGAGTTTTTGAAATCAATTGACCCACTTAGATACGCGCGCGATTACATCATAGAGTTTATCCCAGATCTAATCTCTGAACTAAAAGAGATTTCAGAATTCGCACCTGACGCGGAGCTATATGATTACCTAGATGATTTTATGCCTGGTTTCTCTATAAAGGTTCACGCATATAGCTCCACAGAGGCTGGACCTCTAACCTACACAAGCGCGGATTTTTATGGCGACTTAGTAGATACACTCGCCGACTGTTTTCTTGAAATGGTCGACGATGCACATAGCAAAGAGGAAGTCGATAAAGCCATTGCAATAACAGAGTCGCTTGACAACCCTGGCTTTGGCAATATTAGTTTATGGGCAGCTATCAACGTATTCGATACAGATAAAGTCCGGAAAACAATCAGTAACTACCTAATAGAGGCTACTCGAAACTTAGAACAGACAAAACGATACTTGACAGAGGAGAAAATCAAGCTGGAATCATTTACGGACATCCTTGGCTTGCATTGAGACTCCTTGAACTAATGCAACATTTAAGTGAGGTTGGTTAGACTTGCGGGTATGCCACTCGTTTTACCTAGCTAGAACCTGACGCGGTGTATTTTGAGCCCGGCAATCCTTAAAGCTAAGGGCGCGCAACGGGCTGAAACCTTAATCAGGACGGGACGTTGGCAGCCTGCTGAAAAGACATCAGAAAAAGGGGGCTAATTCATTTCTCTTTGTTAGAAATAAATCTGCCCCGTTAGGTCGCCAAATAATGAAATCGCGCGCATCCCGACCCTCGCTATCATTCCTTGTCCTGCGGATCAAAAAACAAGCTAACACCGATATGCTTAACCTTAAAAGCCGTACCAGTTCTCTCAAGTAAGTGCATAGAATCAAATACAAAGTCGGGACGTACGGGGCACGCACTTATCTCCAAACCCTCTAGACCATATCCCTTTAAACGCTCTTTCCATGTCGAGATAACCTTAGCTGATTTTTTATTTTTTATTATATAAATAATCAACCCACCGCTATCTTGATTAACATCACCTGTTGCGTACCTAGTGCAGAGCTGCTGAAACCCCTGAAAAAGATAGTCATAACTAGAATGAATTTTCGCTTCACCAATCCAAAGATAGTTATTTTTACCCCTAACGGAAATATCCGTATGACCACCTACTTTTAGCTCATGACCGGCATTATAGCCCATACCACGTAGAACATTGACAATCTCAATAGTCAACCGATCCTCGCCATCATTCCTTCTAAGCTCTGGATTTTCCTGAAAGCTCAAAACAACATCATTAAGATCGGAATACAAAGTCTCAGTAAACTGTTCATACGTACTCGCCGTCGCCCTCCTAATAGAAGTTGCAACACCGGAAAGACCAAACTGCTCAGCAAACAACTTAAGCTGCCCTAACGTCATACTATCAAGAGGATCAACCACAACATCACCCATTTTCAACCTCCGAGGAGGGGACGAAATAGGGATACACATGGCGAGTATAATTCTCTACTGGATAGCCGGTTTCCGGATGAATCAAGGAGCCTGTTGTTTCAGCATGGTAAACAGTCTCATAGTCAAGCTGAGTTACACAATCATCAATTATCAACTCAAACTTCATCTCAAGTAACTTAACTCTCTCCCCTGACAAATATTGAGCGATTTGCAGGAGCTTATCTGGACGTTTAACATCTACAACCTGAGAGATCGCATAATAAGTTAAATGCTTTATATCTTGCTTGTGCGCAAAAATATATTCAGCCAAGCGAAAAACGGCCTGCTGATCTTCAGCAGACCTTATATCCTCAGCAATTATACTTAGCGCATACCCGAGATTCATGGCACTAAAGATTCAAGTAATTTATCCATTACAAAATCATAGTCCAAATCCGAAGCGCACGACAGTATGTGTGCCGTGTCAATCGTCGGATTTTCTGAACTCGTCAACGCCACAGTGCCTGGAACAACTAACTGAACATAACCATATCCTGATGGGCTATCCCAGCACTTCGACAACATATGAGGATTGAGCTCAGCAACGGTAGCAACACCTCCAACATGATATCGATCATCGCGAAAATCAAGCTGCTTAGTACGCATTTTACCATTATGCACACCGGCGCTAATGGTAGTGTGGCCCAACTCAGCAATTCGACCGTCCGGACTCAAATAAAGCTTTTGAATCGCGGGAAACAAATTGACAGGACCACAAAACAGATCATCAAGATCATATACATCTTCAAATGACTTGAATATTTTCCCCTCCAAAAATTGGAGGCGACGTTCTATATCTTTTGCTCTCTGAACATCCAAACCATCCATTCGAAATTCCAACATTGAACTTTCTTCATCAACACAAACAATGTCGAAAAGCTGAACTGCTCGTTTGCGAACCCCATAAATTTCGTCAAAAACGCCATAATCCTCGACGATTAAATCTGTAAGGGATCCATTTGGCAAAACTTCCTTCTCAACAACATACTGCTTGGAACAAAATACAAACCACACCCGGCTATCAGCTTCATAAAAATCTACACAATTTATTTCAAGCGGAGCATTAACCAGGTCATCATGCTCCAAAGGCAGCGGAAACCTTTCATCGTATATAGTTTCCTGCTCAACAATATTCTTCTTAAAAAACCCAACCACCTCAGCATACGAATCCAACAACCTATAAAGCTTAACTAACTTATTACCATTATTAGTTAAGTCTATATAAACCTCCTCCAAACCTTGCGCATATTTACCAGAAGTCTTATCTGACTTCAAACACTCAGCTAGCTTATCGATCGTCCGCTCCCAACCTAACGACGCAGCGAGATCGTTTTGATGAAGTGCATTTCGAAAAAGCGCGAAAGATATCTTCCGTTCATTTAGCCCATCGGCGTAATCAATTGCACTCATCTAAGCGCTCTCTCACTAGTTATTTTTATTACCCTTTCCGGCTTAAAGAGTAACAGTCCCTGCATACAAGCTATAACATAAAAATCCAGACACTACTATTTTGCCATCAGCGTGTCTACACACTTGACGGCAGTCGATTGTTAACGACAATTTTTTACTACCTGGATCATGAAAGTAGAAACATGACTATCAGCTTAGAGTAGACGTTTTTCGCAGGTTGCAGAAACAAGGACTGCACGATACCCTCCCACCGTCGCTGCCAATTCAGCGACCGGGTGTGAGAGCCCGAAACAATCAAGGCGCAAAGCGCCCCAAAACCTATCGCGGCGTTTTTTTTCGTCTGCGATATGGCTTTATGGCGGCTGTGCGTGGGAGACCTTCGGGTCTACCGGTTGCCTTGATTGCCGGTTTCTCACCCCGCGCACGGCTGTCACCCAAGCCCGTGAGAAGGCTCGTGGCAGCTCCTCAAATCAAGGATGTTGACCATGACCAAGATAAATCCGTTTGAAATTTGGCATTTCCCTCTACGCAATTCCCAATCGTGTAACCCCCTCCCCCATTGCCTCTCCATCCTAGGAGGTGGCCAATGACTGAACAACCTGAACTCAAAACCATCGGTTTAACCCCCGCCATCTACTGCTCCGATCAACCTCTATTCCATGTCACTCGCGACGTCCCGCTCGGCGATGCGTTGGCGATGGCTTCTGATTTTCTGTTTCTCGCCAAGGCCCTGACCCAGGATGCGGCTTATGCCAGGGACACGGATTACCACGCCTGGGCTGCGCATTATTTGACGGCGATGAGTAAGGCTGTGGTGGATGATGCGGTGAAGGTGCTGACTCGGGATCGGACTTCTGTGCAGGTATCCAAGCGAGCGGCGGCGGAGGCTGAAGAGTAGTTGTTGATATCTGTGGGTTTGGGTTGCTTGCGATGTTGGTGGCTGGTTCAGGGTTGATGTTGGTTGGGCTGGCGCTATCGCGGGCGAGCCCGCTCCCACAGGGACTGGGGTGAGTAGGCTGGCATTGTTTGGCTTGGGTGGGTGAGTTGTTTTTTTGCAGCTCTGCATTCGGGATTGGTGTTGGCTGGGCTGGCGCTTTCGCGAGCAGGCTCGCTCCCACAGGGGGGTTGTGTGTTGGTTGGTATTTGGTTTGGCCCCGGGGTTTCCGGGGCTTTTTGTTGGGGGTGGTTAAAGCAGATGTTGGGAAATCAGCTTGGAAACTTCCACCATCGACGTCTTGCCGGTGAATTCGAATTTCACTTTGCCCAGCGATGAGAAGTAGATCTCCAGCTCGGAATCCAGGTCGAACGTGCCTGAGGTTTCGACCGAGTACGCCACGATGTTTTTGTACGGCAATGAGGTGAAGTCTTTTTTGCTGCCGGTGATGCCTTGGACGTTGACCGAGATGATGCGTTTGTTGGTAAACACCACGCCATCGCGCATGGATTTGTAGGCGTCGATGACGTGTTCGCCGTCGATCAAAAGGGCGGAAACGCGTTCGGCGTATTCGTCGTTTTGCTTGAGCTTGAAGAATCCCTTGTTGTTGAAATCAATCATCAGTCTTTCCCTGTTTATCAAATGAACGGCTTGAGCCTGACTTCATACTCGATCGAGATTGCAGAGTCAGCCCCCCCTGCATCTGCTCCGTAGAATTGCCCTCGGTTCTGATGCTTCTTCTCCCCTCTAATGCTTGCTATACATCACCCACGACAAGCCCATAGAGGCATTAAGCCACTGACCGAGGCCCTAGCCCCCCGCTCAACTAGACTTAATGGAGAGTCGTAGGCAGAACCGAACACGTCGCTTTGGTGCAGTTCGATCAATAGCCGCGTGGCAAGCTGCCCTTTATGCCCGGTAGAGGTGCGGCGAAGACTGCATCGGGCACAACAAGATGCCCGCCAAGGGTGCCCTGGCCAACGGTCTGAAAATGCCACGATACCGTGACGTGGTGTGAATGCCGCAGCCGACACTTTCGGACGACCGACGACCTTCTGGTTTGTCCGTGACCGTGAGGATTGCTGAATGCCTGATGAGAGTTTGCACCTGTCTGTGGTCAACACCCTGCTGGAGCGCCACAAGGGCACTCCCGGTGCGCTGTTGCCCATTCTCCATGATATTCAGGAACGCATTGGCTACATCCCCGATGCGGCCGTCCCCGAGATTGCCCATGCCCTGAACCTGAGTCAGGCCGAGGTTCGTGGGGTGATCAGTTTTTACCATGACTTCCGTACCTCGCCGCCGGCCCGCCATATTCTGCGTTTGTGCCGCGCCGAGTCGTGCCAGAGCCGTGGTGCCGAGCAGTTGGCTGCGCAATTGCGTGATCGCCTGCAACTGGATGACCACGGCAGCAGCGCCGATGGCAGCATCAGTTTGCGGCCGGTGTATTGCCTTGGGGCCTGTGCTTGCTCGCCGGCGCTGGAGCTGGATGGTCGGGTGCATGCGCGGCTCAGTGCCGAGCGTTTGGATGCCCTGCTTGATGCTTGCCGGGAGGACGCGTGATGCCGACTCTTTATCTGCCCTGTGATTCGCTGGCCCGTGCCGTGGGCGCCGATGAGGTGTCCACGGCGCTGATCACTCAGGCCCAGGCACTTAATCTGCCGCTGGAGCTGCAGCGCACCAGTTCGCGGGGCCTGTATTGGCTGGAACCGCTGTTGGAAGTGGACACGGCGCAAGGCCGGATTGGTTTCGGTCCGCTGACCGCTGCCGATGTGCCGTCCGTGCTCGAGGCGCTGCAAGGTGAGCCGTCCGCTCATCCACTGGCCCTGGGCCGGGTGGACGAGTTGCCTTATCTCAAGTCTCAGCAACGCCTGCTGTTCGCCCGCGCCGGTATTACCCGGCCCTTGTCGCTGGAGGATTACCAGGCCCACGGCGGTTTCGAGGGTTTGAAAAGGGCCATCGCGGTGGGTGGCGAGCAGACCGCGACGGAAGTATTTGATTCCGGCCTGCGTGGTCGTGGCGGCGCCGCCTTCCCCGCCGGGATCAAATGGCGCACGGTGCGCGGCACTCAGGCGGCGCAGAAATACATCGTGTGCAACGCCGACGAAGGCGATTCCGGCACCTTTGCCGACCGCATGTTGATGGAAGGCGACCCCTTCCTGCTGATCGAAGGCATGGCGATTGCCGGCCTCTGCACCGGCGCCACCTTCGGCTACATCTATGTGCGCTCGGAATATCCGGATGCCGTGGCCACTCTGCGTCAGGCACTGAACATCGCCCGTGACGCCGGTTATCTCGGCGCCAATGTCGGCGGCAGCGGTCAGGCCTTCGATATGGAAGTGCGGGTCGGTGCCGGTGCATACATCTGCGGTGAAGAAACCGCACTGCTGGACTCTCTGGAAGGCAAACGCGGAATCGTCCGCGCCAAGCCGCCGATCCCCGCTTTGCAAGGATTGTTCGGCCTGCCAACACTGGTGCACAACGTACTGACTCTGGCCTCGGTCCCGCTGATTCTGGCCAAGGGTGCGCAGTTCTATCGCGATTACGGCATGGGCCGTTCCCTGGGCACCATGCCCTTCCAACTGGCGGGCAATATTCGTCACGGCGGTCTGGTGGAACGGGCCTTTGGCCTGACCCTGCGCGAGCTGGTGGAAGACTACGGTGGCGGTACTGCCAGTGGCCGGCCGCTGAAGGCTGCGCAGGTGGGTGGTCCGCTGGGCGCCTGGGTGCCGCCGTCGCAATTCGATACGCCGCTGGATTACGAGGCCTTCGCCGCCATCGGCGCGATGCTCGGTCACGGCGGTGTGGTGGTGGCTGACGACAGCCTGGACATGGCCCACATGGCCCGTTTTGCCATGCAGTTCTGTGCCGAAGAGTCCTGTGGCAAATGCACGCCCTGCCGCATCGGCTCGACCCGGGGCGTGGAGGTGATCGACCGCCTGCTCGCCGCGCCGGATCAGGCCGCTCGTGATGAGCAGGTGATCATCCTCAAGGACCTGTGCGACACGCTGCAATACGGTTCGCTGTGCGCGCTGGGCGGCATGACCTCCTATCCGGTTGCCAGCGCCCTCAAGTACTTCCCCGCCGACTTCGGTCTGCAAGCCTCGGAGGCCGAGCAATGATTACTCTCTTCGACCCGAAAACCGATATCGATCTCGGCACTCCCGCCCGCGAAAGCGATGTGCAAATCACCCTGAACATCGACGGCCGCAGCATCACCGTGCCCGAAGGCACCTCGGTGATGCGCGCCGCGGCGCTGATGGGCACCACCATTCCCAAGCTCTGTGCCACCGACAGCCTGGAAGCCTTCGGCTCCTGCCGCATGTGCCTGGTGGAGATCGACGGCATGCGCGGCTATCCCGCGTCCTGCACAACGCCGGTCACCGAAGGCATGACCGTGCACACCCAGACGCCGAAGCTCGCGACCCTGCGGCGCAACGTCATGGAGTTGTACATCTCCGATCACCCGCTGGACTGCCTGACCTGCTCGGCCAACGGCAACTGCGAGTTGCAAACCGTGGCCGGTCAGGTCGGCCTGCGGGAAGTGCGTTACGGCTATGAAGGCGAGAACCATCTGGAGGACGTGAAAGACACCTCCAACCCTTATTTCGACTACGACCCGAGCAAGTGCATCGTCTGCAACCGCTGCGTGCGTGCCTGTGAAGAAACGCAGGGTACTTTCGCCCTGACCATCACCGGGCGCGGTTTTGAATCCCGCGTGGCCGCTGCCGGCGGCGATAACTTCCTCGACTCGGAATGCGTGTCCTGCGGCGCCTGCGTGCAGGCCTGCCCTACCGCGACGCTGATGGAAAAAAGCGTGGTCGAACTGGGCCAGCCGGAACGCAGCGTAATCACCACCTGCGCCTATTGCGGCGTGGGCTGCTCGTTCCGCGCCGAGATGAAGGGCGACCAACTGGTGCGCATGGTTCCGGACAAGAACGGCCAGGCCAACCACGGCCACTCCTGCGTCAAAGGGCGCTTTGCCTGGGGCTACGCCACTCACCCGGATCGCATCACCAAACCGATGATCCGCCAGAACATCAGCGACCCGTGGCAGGAAGTCAGCTGGGATGAAGCAGTGACCTACGCCGCCAGCGAATTCCGTCGCTTGCAACAGAAATACGGCCGCGATTCCATCGGTGGCATCACCTCCAGCCGTTGCACCAACGAAGAAACCTATCTGGTGCAGAAACTGGTGCGCGCCGCCTTCGGCAATAACAACGTCGACACCTGTGCACGGGTTTGCCATTCGCCGACCGGTTATGGCCTGAAACAAACCCTGGGCGAGTCCGCCGGCACCCAGAGTTTCGATTCGGTGATGCAGGCCGACGTGATCCTGGTGATGGGCGCCAACCCCAGCGATGCGCACCCGGTGTTCGCCTCGCAACTCAAGCGCCGTCTGCGTGAAGGCGCACGACTGATCGTTATCGATCCACGGCGGATCGATCTGGTGGATTCGGTGCATGCCCGCGCCGAATATCACTTGGCCCTGCGTCCCGGCACCAACGTCGCCATGCTAAACGCCTTGGCCCACACGATCATCACCGAAAACCTGCAAGACCAGCCCTTTATCGACGCCCGTTGCGAGGGCAACGATTTCGCCCGCTGGAGCGAATTCGTCAGCCGTGCGGAGAACTCGCCGGAAGCCCTTGGTCCTGTCTGCGGGGTCGACGCTGCCGATATTCGTGCCGCCGCCCGTCTGTATGCCACCGGCGGCAACGCCGCGATCTACTACGGTTTGGGCGTCACCGAGCACAGCCAGGGCAGCACCGCCGTCATGGGCATCGCCAACCTGGCCATGGCCACCGGCAACATCGGTCGCGAAGGCGTGGGCGTGAACCCGCTGCGGGGGCAGAACAACGTGCAGGGCTCCTGTGACATGGGCTCCTTCCCCCACGAGTTGCCCGGCTACCGGCACATTTCCAACGAAACGGTGCGCACGCAGTTCGAACAGGCGTGGAACGTCACCCTGCAACCTGACCCGGGCCTGCGTATTCCCAACATGTTCGAGTCGGCGCTGGCCGGCAGCTTCAAAGGGCTGTACTGCCAGGGCGAAGACATCGCCCAGAGCGACCCGAATACCCAGCACGTCACCGCGGCCCTGTCGGCCATGGAATGCGTGGTGGTGCAGGACATTTTCCTCAACGAAACCGCCAAGTTCGCCCACGTGTTCCTGCCGGGCGCTTCGTTCCTGGAAAAGGACGGCACCTTCACCAACGCCGAGCGCCGTATTTCTCGGGTACGCAAGGTCATGGACCCGCTGGGCGGCAAGGCCGACTGGGAAGGCACCGTGGCCCTGGCCAATGCCTTGGGCTATCCGATGAACTACAAGCATCCATCGGAAATCATGGATGAAATCGCCAGCCTGACGCCGACCTTCACCAACGTCAGCTACGCCGAACTGGAGCGCCACGGCAGCCTGCAATGGCCGTGCAACGCTGCGGCACCGGATGGCACGCCGACCATGCACATCGAGCAGTTCGTGCGCGGCAAGGGGCGCTTCATGCTCACCGGCTATGTGCCCACCGAAGAGAAGGTCAACAGCCGCTACCCGCTGCTGCTGACCACCGGGCGCATCCTCAGCCAGTACAACGTCGGCGCCCAGACCCGGCGTACCGAGAACGTCGCCTGGCACGACGAAGACCGCCTGGAAATCCACCCGACCGACGCCGAGAGCCGTGGCATCAACGAAGGCGACTGGGTCGGCATCGGCAGCCGTGCCGGGCAGACCGTACTGCGTGCGAAGGTCACCGAACGGGTCGCCCCGGGCGTGGTGTACACCACCTTCCACTTCCCGGAATCGGGGGCCAACGTGATTACCACGGATAACTCCGACTGGGCCACCAACTGTCCGGAGTACAAGGTCACCGCCGTGGAAGTCAGCCGCGTCTACCACCCTTCCGAGTGGCAAAAACGCTTCCAGGAATTCACCGACGAACAGCACCGCTTGCTCAAGGAACGCCGTCAAGGTGCCAAAGCGGAGGTGCGCCGATGAGCACTGAGAACCTGATCAAGATGGCCAACCAGATCGCCCAGTACTTCGCCAGCGAGCCGGACCAGCAACAGGCTGTACTGGGTGTGCGTAACCATCTGCAAATGTTCTGGACGCCGGGCATGCGCAAGGAATTGCTGGCCTGGCAGAAGGAGCACCACGGGGCGGATTTGCATCCGTTGGCCCAAGAAGCGGTCAGTGGCGCGGGGTGGGAAGCTTAGATAAGGAGAACAGTGCGAAAACCTGTGGGAGCGAGCCTGCTCGCGAATGCGGACTGTCAGGCGATATTGCATTGACTGATACACCGCTTTCGCGAGCAAGCCCGCTCCCACAGGGGTGTTGTGTAATGTTTGCCCGCCTTACTTATCTCCCCCCGTCACCCGTACCGCCGTTTCGATCGCCCGCACGCTGATGGCCGCAAAGATCGCCGTCAGCAGCACGCCATTGAACCCAAGCAATATCGCTAATACCCGCGACAGCGGCAGTTTCGGTACCAGTTCGCCATAACCGATGGTCAAGCCGGTCACGAAGCCAAAATAGATGCCGTCAAACGCATCCCAGCCCTCCAGATAACCGATGATCAAGCCAACCGTCACGATGATGATCAGCATCGCGGAAAAGATCGGCCAGGCCAGTCGAAGGTAAAAGCCGACGGATTTGTAGAACTCTCGACGGATGTGCGACGTAGGGGCGTGCTTCATGTCATGGCTTCCTGAACGACCGGCGAATGGGCGCTCCATCAGCTTGGCACAAACTCTGGAATATGAAGGTGGACCAACGGCTCGGTGCGCGTGCAGAACAGCGATTAAGCTGCAATGGGTCCGGCTCTGGAGACGCCCATGTTCAAGCCCCCGATCACGCCACTGCTGCTCTTCGTGTTCATGGCCATCAGCGGGTCGTCGTGCCATGACACTCGGCAGGACGACCAGGCAAGCCCACCCGACACCGGAGGCAGTGGCAGGATTATCCCCGAACAACAACGCATGCCCTCGACGATGCCGCGCCCCAGGATGTAATGGCTACTCGATCTGTATCGGCCCCTTGGTCCCGGCAGCGCTGTCGGTCCAGTAATCCTCATTCAGCAGCCGCCGATCGCCCTGAATCGTGAAGGTGAGCTTGCCCTGGCGAAACTGCAGCGTGCCGTCGGTACGCTTGGCGTTGACCCGCTTGCCGTTGACCCAGACCTGCTCCTTGGCATCGATACGAATCGTGGCGACGGTCGCGCCGGCATCGCTTTTAGCGACCCACTGCCCGGCATAAGGCGTCTGCGTGTCTGCGCTATCGGCAGCGGGGTTGGTGAATCCGGCCTTGGCGTTTTCGGCCTTGCTCTTGTGGATATCGCAACCCTGGGTCTCGCTGACCTGGGTGCAACCGGATTGCTCAAGTTGTTGGCGATACTTGTCGCTGATGGCGTAGGCCGAGGGTTGCGCCGCGATGAAAATGGCCAGTGCCGGCAGGATGATTCGGTTCATGTTCCTCTCCTCTAGTCAGCGCCTTCCCGAGCGCCCGCAAGGTGCATGGATCACTCACTGTAGTCCGGATCCCGTACCCGGATGCACCGGCAATACCACCAACGCTTCCAACCCACCCTTCGACCGGTTGCGCAGCTTCAACTCCCCGCCATGCTCCAGCACAATCGCCCGCGCCGCCGACAACCCCAGGCCAACGCCACCCGTGCTTTTGTTGCGCGAGCCTTCCAGGCGGAAGAACGGTGTGAACACTTGCTCAAGGCTGGACTCAGGAATCCCCGGCCCACGGTCCCGTATCTTGATCCGCACCTGCTCGGCATCGGCATGCAGTTCAACCGCCGGCTCAGAACCATACTTGATCGCGTTCTCCAGCAAGTTGGTCATCACCCGCTTGAGCCCCAGCGGCCGGCCGAAATACACCAGCCGCTGCGGCCCGCTGAAGGCAATCTCGACACCCTGATCCCGATAGTCATCCAGCAGGGTTTGCAGCAGCTCCGCCAAATCAAACTGGGTCGCCGGTTCCAGCCGGGCGTCGTCGCGAAAGAACTCCAGCGCGGCGTTGATCATCGCCTGCATTTCATCCACGTCACGAAACAGCCGCTGCTGTTGCTCGCTGTCTTCGATGAATTCACCGCGCAAGCGCATTCTGGTCAGGGGCGCGCGCAGGTCGTGGGAGATGGCGGCGAGCATTTGCGTGCGGTCGCGGATGAAGTGTTGCAGTTGGGCCTGCATGGCGTTGAAGGCGAGGATCGCCTGGCGGATTTCCTGGGGGCCGAGCGGTTCGATAGGCGGCGCTCGGAAGTCCATACCGAAGCGGCGAGCGCCTTCGGCGAAGCGCTGCAAGGGCGTGGCGAGGCGGCGGGTGGCGATCAGGGCGACCAGACCGGTGGAGATCAGCACCAGCAGGATGACAATCAAGTAACGCGGCGCCTCGTCGAGCCCCCAACTGCGCGAGGGCGCGGAGAACATCACCCATGAGCCGTCGGCCAGCTCGATCAAGAGCGCGTAATGGGCGTCGGACTTGTGTTCGGTCCAGTCCGCCGGTTCATAGGCTTCGATGCGCCGGTTCGGGGTTTTGAGCATGGGTTGCAGGATGGTCGAGCCAATGTCCGATTTCGCATCGTCCACCATTGGCAGGTTGAGATCGTGCCGGTCAGGGTGCCAGGTGACGATGAAGCCGTTTTCGCCGGCGGCTTGCGCCAGTGAGTTGCGCAAAGTCGTCGGGGCGGCCTCGATGACGCGGGTGATGGCGGCGGCTTTTTCCAACAGGCCGATTTCAGTCAGTGGCGGGCGTGCCCAGACGCCGGCCAGCTGGATAAACAGGCCGTTGAGCGCCAGTGAAATGAGCATGGCCAGGATGATCGTCAGCGCGATCCAGCGCCCTACCGTGTCGCGGCGAACCCGCGCCAGCCAACTCATCGCCGGGTCACGCTGGGAGTGAACAGGTAACCGCCATTGCGCACGGTACGGATCATCGCCGGGCGCTTGGTGTCGGATTCGAGTTTGCGCCGCAGGCGGCTGACCTGCACGTCGATGCTGCGATCGAAGGCGTCATGGCAATGCCCGCGCGCCAGGTCCAGCAATTGTTCGCGGGTGAGGATGCGCTGCGGGTGTTCGACGAAGACCAGCAGCAGGTCGAATTCGCCGGCCGACAGCGGAATCATCACGTTGTCCGGTGAGCGCAGTTCGCGGCGGGTGACATCCAGGTGCCAGTCGGCGAAGTCGATCAGCGGCCTTGGCCGTTCCTGCGCCAGCGGCCGGCGTTCGTCCACCCGGCGCAGCACGGCGCGCACCCTGGCCAGCAGCTCCCGGGCGTCGAAGGGTTTGGTCAGGTAATCGTCGGCACCCAATTCGAGGCCGACCACCCGGTCGCTGAGTTCGCCCATGGCCGTGAGCATGATCACCGGGATGGTATGGCGTATCCGCAGTTGCTGACAGAGGATCAGGCCGCTGTCGCCGGGCAGCATGACGTCGAGAATGATCAGGTCCGGCGGCTGGCGCTCGATGGCCGCCCACAGCGACGCGCCGTCGGTGGCGACCTCGACGCTGTAGCCGTGCTGCACGAAGAATTTTTTCAGGAGATCGAGGACTTCGAGGTCGTCATCGACGATTAAAAGGCTGTTCACCGAAGGTCACTTACGGGGCGAATGGAACCGTTATCTAAAACCATTCGTGACGGTCCGTCATATATTTCAATCCTGCAATAAAACGACAACGCTGCAATAAACCAGACATCTTTGCGCAAGGCTCGGGCCTCAGCATCACGGCGAATTCCTCCCGAGACTTGCGTCCATGTTGCCTTTGAAGTGTGCTCCCTGGCTGACCCGTCGTACCTCGATTGCCATGCTGGCCGCCGGATTGGCGGGTTGCAGCAGCCAGCCGCCGTCCGCCGCCACCGTGACCTGCGCCGAAATCAGCTATTCGGTGGACGACCCGGCGGAACCGTTCAACCGAGGAGTCTTCGCATTCAATCGGGCGGTCGACGACTATGCCTTGGCACCGGTCGCTCGCGGCTATCGCTACACGCCGGATTTTTTCCAGACCGGTGTGCATAACTTCGTGGCGAACTTCGGCGAGCCCAAGGTCTTTATCAATGACTTGTTGCAGGGCAATCCTGGGCGTTCGGCCAACACCTTGGGGCGTTTCTTGTTCAACACCACCCTCGGTGTGGCTGGTTTGGTCGATGTCTCCGGCATGGCGGGCATTCCACGACACAACGCCGACTTCGGTCAGACCTTCGGCGTGTGGGGCATCGGCAACGGCCCGATCGTCGAGCTGCCGTTGCTCGGCACCTCCAACAGCCGCGACGCCGCCGGACGTGTGTTGAGTTTCATGGTCGATCCGTTCGGCGACAACAGCGACACCGTGGACACGCTGTCCACAATCAACACGGTCGGCGACGTTGTCGATGGCCGCGCGCAAGCCTTGCCGCTGACCGACAGCCTGCAAAAGCTCCCGGACTATTACAGCGCATTGCGCAACGTAGTCGCCGAACGCCGCGCGGCTTTCGTGGCCGATGGCAAACAAGGCTCGGCGCAGATTTCCAATCCTCAATGCAAAGGAGCACCGGTCGATGGTTTCTGATGGCCTGATTTTGCAACAACGGGTCAGTCGGGACGACGCGGCCAACCTGCACTGCCGGGAAATCACCCTGCGCCTGTCAGCAGACTGTCGCCATCTGGTGCTCACCCGCTACACCGAGCACTACGGCCCGGCGGTGGTGAGGTGGATCGAGCGCAGTCATACGGTGTCGGTGAGTGAGCTGTTTCGCTGGTTGGTGGCCAACGGAGACACCGTCACGGAAAGTGGGGACCGTCACACACCGGGTTGATCTCGAAAAAGTGGAAACACAGTGCATCAGTAACGGCAACCAACTGCACAATTGCAAGTCATATCGGCAACGATTTACTTAAGCTAGCTGCGTTATCATCCCGCGCCTCTGTACTTTGAATCCTGAAACCCTGATGTCCAGTTCTTCGCCCTTGCCCGACACATATCAATCCCTGCCCCCGGTCCTGGCCGGCCCCCTGCTGCGGCGTCTGGAACCCACGCGCCTGGTAATGTGGCTGGTGGGCTCCCGGGCGCTGGAGTTGACGCTGCGTTTGCAGGGTGTGGGCGACATTCGCCTTGATGCCGGGCATAGCACGGTCATTGCGGTGGGCACTCATGCATTTGTGCACCTGATCGATGTGGTGCTGGACACCGCCCTGCCCTGCGATGAGTTGATCGAGTACGACCTGCTGATCGACGGCGGAACCGGCATCGCCGACTGGGCGCCGCATCTGGTGTACGGCGATGCCCGTTCGCCAAACTTCGTCCTGCGCTCACGCATTGATCAATTGCTGCATGGTTCCTGCCGCAAGCCTCATCATCCCGCGACCGATGGTTTGCTCTGTGTCGATGCGCTGTTAGCCCAGGAACATGACGCCTGTGATCGTCCGGCGTTGCTGATGATGAGCGGCGATCAGGTCTATGCCGACGATGTTGCCGGGCCGACGCTGCGGGCGATTCATGCCTTGATCGAGCGCCTGGGCTTATACGGCGAGCATCTGGAAGGCGCCGTGGTCAGCGACAGCGCCAAACTCTACGAGCACCCTGCCAGTTACTATCACCGCGCGGATTTGTTACCGGCGCTGGAGAGCAACGAGACCCTGCGCGAGCGATTTTTCGGTGGCGCGCGCAAGCCGATTTTCACCAGCAGCAGCGCCGACAACCATCTGGTGACCTTCGCCGAAGTCATGGCCATGTACCTCTTGGTCTGGTCGCCGGTGCCCTGGACCCTGATTGCGCCACAACCACCAGTGCTGACGCCGCAAAGGCGCGAGCGTTATGCGTTGGAACAGACGCGCATCGAGGGCTTCAAGGCCGGGCTGGGCAACGTCGCCCGGGCACTGGCGCACTTGCCGACCCTGATGATATTCGACGATCACGATATTACCGATGACTGGAATCTTTCCGCGCAATGGGAGGAAACGGCCTACGGCCATCCGTTCTCCAAACGCATCATCGGTAACGCGCTGTTGGCTTACATGTTGTGCCAGGGTTGGGGCAACAACCCGGACGCCTTCAAGGGTGTGCTGGACAAGGCCCGCTCGTTGACCGCTACAGGGCACGACCAATACCTCGACAGCGACGTCCAGGACGCGTTGATCGATGAGCTGCTGAGGTTTCAGCGCTGGCATTACGTACTGCCGACCACCCCGGCCATGGTCGTACTCGATACCCGCACCCGGCGCTGGCGCAGCGAGATGAACCTCAAGCAACCGTCGGGCTTGCTGGACTGGGAAGCCCTGAGCGAATTGCAGCAGGAGTTGCTGGATCACCCGTCGGCGATCATCGTGTCACCGGCGCCGGTCTTTGGCGTGAAACTGATCGAAACCGTGCAACGGGTATTCAGCTGGTGCGGTTATCCGCTGCTGGTGGATGCGGAAAACTGGATGGCCCATCGCGGCGCGGCGCAGGTGATCCTGAATATTTTCCGACACTCGCGCACGCCGGGTAACTACGTGGTGCTGTCCGGCGATGTGCATTATTCCTTTGTCTACGAAGTGCTGATCCGACACCGCAAGGCCGGCCCGCGCATCTGGCAGATCACCAGCAGCGGCATCAAGAACGAATTCCCGCCGAGCCTGCTGGAATGGTTCGACCGCCTCAACCGCTGGCTCTACTCACCCCGCTCGCCACTCAACTGGCTGACCAAACGCCGACGCATGCGCATCGTGCCGCACATTCCTGAGCATGCTGAAGCAGGTGAGCGGCTGTGGAACTCGGCGGGGATCGGGCAGGTGTTCTTTAATGAAAAAGGACAACCGCGGGATATCTTTCAGCACAACGCCAATGGTGCGCCGAAGACACGGATGGTGGCGCCGGAGCATGAGGACTGAAGGCCTGACCAATAATGTTGGTCATCCGCAATACCTGTGGGAGCGAGCCTGCTCGCGAATGCTGACTGTCAGTCCCTGCAGTGGTGTCTGGCATATCGCTTTCGCGAGCAAGCCCGCTCCCACATTTTGATCGGTGCCGCTCATGGACCTCACCCGAACCCTGATCATCGGCAATTCCGGTTCCGGCAAGAGTTGGCTGGCCCAACGGCTGTCCGAGCAACTGCAACTGCCCTGGACCGATCTCGATCACATCCACTGGCTATCCGACGAACACAGCATCGCCCGCCCCCGAGGCGAAGCGTTGGGCATGGCGCGCATCGCGGCCAGTGAAGAGCGCTGGGTGATCGAAGGCGTTTACGACTGGATCGTCAGCGAACTCCTGCCACGGGCGACGGCGTTGATCTGGTTATGTGTTGAAGATGAGGAGTGCGTCGCCAATATTCGCCAGCGCGAGGCGAAACGGGACGAGAACGACGAGTTGTTGATCGCCTTGCTGGACTGGGCCGGCAGCTATCGTACGCATGGCGGTTCCAGTGGGTTCGCAGCGCATCAGCGGTTGTTCGACGCGTTTGGCGGTTTCAAACTTCAACTGATGTGCCGCAAGGACGCCACAGCATTCATCACACACCTGTAGGAGCGAGCTTGCTCGCGATGGACGCACGGGCTGTCTGATGCCCCGCGTAATCGTTAACGACCATCGCTGGCAAGCCAGCTCCCACAAAGGGTGCATTTCAAGCTGCTGAAATCGCCCGACTCACCCCTCTGACAATCATCTCCACCTCCCGCTCATCAATCGTCAGCGGCGGCAGCAACCTGATGGTCTGGCCCCGGGTCACGTTGATCAGCAGACCGTGATCCCGGGCGGCGATCAGGGTCAGGTCGCGGATCGGTTGCTTGAGTTCGATGCCGATCATCAGGCCCTGGCCGCGGATCGCCAGGACGTTCGGGTGGTCGGCCAGTTCCATGCGCAATCTGCCGAGCAGCCGTTCGCCTTGTAGCCGAGCGTTATCCCGCAATCCCTGTTCTTCGATGATGTCCAGCACGGTGCAAGCGACGCGACATGCCAGCGGATTGCCGCCGAACGTGCTGCCATGGCTGCCGGGGGTGAAGAGTTCGGCGGCTTTGCCACGGGCCAGGCAGGCGCCGATCGGGATGCCGTTGCCCAGGCCTTTGGCCAGGGTCATGACGTCGGGAACGATACCTTCGTGCTGGAAGGCGAACCACTGGCCGGTACGGCCGATGCCGGTCTGGATTTCATCGAGCATCAGCAACCAGCCGCGCCGGCTGCACAGTTCGCGCACGGCTTTGAGATAGCCGGGTGGCGCCAGTTGCACGCCGCTTTCGCCCTGGATCGGCTCCATCAGAATCGCCACGATGCGCGGACCGTGGGCTTGCTGGACCTTGTCCAGTGCCTTGAGGTCGCCGAACGGCACCTTGATGAAATCCCCCGGTAATTGGTTGAAACCCAGGCGTACGGCCGGGCCATCGCTGGCGGACAAAGTGCCCAAGGTCCGCCCGTGAAAGGCATTCTCCATGACCACCACCAGCGGTTGTTCGACGCCTTTGTGCCAGCCGTGCAGCCGCGCGATTTTCAGCGCCGTTTCGTTGGCTTCTGCACCGGAGTTGTTGAAAAACGCCCGGTCCATGCCGGCAAGTTTAGTGAGCCTGTGCGCCAGCCGCTGCTGCCAGTCGATGCTGTAGAGATTCGAGGTGTGCAGCAGCAACCCGGCCTGTTCGCTGATGGCCGCGACGATTTTCGGATGAGAGTGGCCAACGTTGGTCACCGCCACCCCGGCCACCGCATCCAGGTATTCACGACCCGCCCGGTCCCACAGGCGCGTGCCCAGGCCTTTATCGAAACTCAAGGCCAAGGGCTGGTAAGTACTCATCAGGCAGGCGGCGGTCATGACATCAGGCTCCATCAATTGTCGGTGTTTTTGCAGTATGGTTAGCCACCTGAGCTGGATAAACTGCGTAAAACTTCGATCATTTAAAAGCTGAGCTTGATAATGGATTTGTTCCAGGCAATGACCGTTTACGTGAGGGTGGTGGAAGCCGGCAGCATGACCGCCGCCGCACAGCAGTGCGAAATGTCCACGACCATGGTCGGCAATCACCTCAAGGCGCTGGAGCAGCGTCTGGGTGTGCGCCTGCTCAACCGTACGACGCGGCGCCAGCGCCTGACGGAATTCGGCAGTGCGTATTACCAGCGCTGCCTTGAAGTGCTCGGGTTGGTGGCGGACTCCGAACGCCTGGCGGAGCAAACTCTGGATGAACCGAGCGGCACTTTGCGCATCACCGCACCGCTGACCTTCGGCACCGAGCGCCTGGCACCGGCCTTGAGTGAGTTCAGCCTGCACAATCCACGGGTGAAGCTGGACGTGGTGCTGACCAATCGCCGCCCGGATCTGCTGGATCATGGTTTCGACGTGGCCTTCCGCCTGGGTGCACTCGAACCCTCCAACCTGATCGCCCGCCCGCTGATCGACTACACCCTGACCATGTGCGCTTCGAAGGACTATCTGGCGCGTCGCGGCACCCCGGAAAAACCTGAAGACCTGCAACACCACGATTGCCTGGCGTTCGCCTATCCGGCCGGCGATGACTGGCAATCGGTAGCACGACAATGGCGCCTCAATGGTCCGGATAGCGAAATCGTGGTGGCGGTCAGCGGTCCGATGGTGATCAACAGCTCGGCAGGCCTGCATCAGGCGGCGCGAACCGGGATGGGCATTGTGATGGTGCCCGATGCGTTGGTGGAGCGGGATCTCGAGGACGGCACACTGGTGCCCCTTTTGCAGCGCTATCAACTGCCGAGCCGACCGATGCACCTGGTCTACGCTCAGGATCGCTACCGTCTACCGAAACTGCGTCGTTTCGTCGACTTCGCCATGGGGATGTGGGGCAAGCACTAGCCGGGTGAATGCGCCATGATCTAATCTCCGCGACGGGCAGGTCATTTTGATATCAGGCAGCAAGGAGAGCAGCGATGGGCGAGGCATCGAACATCGAACCAGTGAAGTTCAATGTGTCAGACATGAACGACGGCATGCTGCACGCCATCCTCGAATTGGTCAGCGACGGCATCTGGGACTGGGACGCCAACACTGGCTTCGTTTACCGCAACGCCCGCTGGTACGAAATGCTCGGCTATTCGCCTCATTCCCTGGACAACACGGTGTTGACCTGGGAGAACGTCATCCACCCCGAAGATTATCCCCGGGTCATGGCCCAGTTCGATGACCACCTGAGCGAGCGCAGCCCGGTTTATCAAGCCGAGTATCGCTGCCGGACACAGGATGGCGGCTACATCTGGATCGAAGACCGCGGCCACGTGCTGGCCCGCAATGCCGACGGTTCGGTGGCGCGCATGGTCGGCGCCCATCGTAGCATTGAAGACAAGCGGCGCCTGGTCGAAGAGCTGCAGCGGCGCAATCACTCCCTGGAAGCGATGATCGAAGAGCGCACCCGGGAACTGTCGCGGGTCAATCAGCAGCTGCAACTGCAGCTCGAAGAAAACCGAAAGCTGGCGCAAACCGACACGCTGACAGCCATCGCCAATCGCTATCGCCTGGAACAGTTGCTGCCCCAGGCCTGCGAGCGCGCCCAGCGTTTTCGCGAACCCCTGTCGCTGATCGCCATGGACATTGACGACTTCAAGAACATCAACGATCACTATGGCCATGCGCTGGGCGATGCGGCATTGGTGCAGGTGGTCGAAAACGTCAAACGCTTCGTGCGCGAAGGTGATCTGCTGGCCCGTTGGGGCGGCGACGAATTCATCATGGTCCTGGCCAACACCCCGCTGGCTGACGCCAGAACCTTGGCCGAAACCATCCGTCATGGTTTGTCGGACTTGATGCCCGTGGGGGACTTCCAGGTGACCATGAGTTTCGGCGTGGTCCAGCGCTTCGATGAAGAGCAGCAGACCGGCCTGATGGCCCGCGCCGACCAGGCCCTGTATCGGTCGAAGATCGCCGGCAAGAATGTGATCTCCGGATAACCCTCTCATCCATTGTTCCTAATGAAAGCGAGTCTTGAGTCTTGCCAATTCTTGTGGCGAGCGAGCTTGCTCGCGTTGGGCTGCGCAGCGGCCCCAAAAAATCAGGCAACCACCGCGATTTTTTGTGAGTGCTACGCACTCAAGCGGGAGCGAGCTCCCTCGCCACAGATACTTCGCTGACTCGAGCTCTGCTTAAGTAAACAGCCTCACTCCTGCATCCCTGTTTTCACCAACACCGGTTTCTCCTGATAGCGATCAGGGTACAGCTGCTTGAGCTGCGCCACCTTCGGCAGATCGTTGATCACGATGTAGGGATAGGTCGGGTGCTCGGTCAGAAAGTCCTGATGCTCTTCCTCTGCCGGGTAGAAACCGTTGTAGGTTTCCAGTTTGGTCACAATGGGTTTGTTGAACGAACGGGCAGCGTCGAGCTGGGCGATGTAGGCCTGTGCGACCCGTTGCTGCTCACTGCTTTTGGGAAAAATGGCCGAGCGGTACTGGGTACCGGTGTCCGGTCCCTGACGGTTGAGTTCGGTCGGGTTATGCGCCACCGAAAAGTAGATTTGCAGCAAAGTGCCGTAGCTGACCTGACTCGGGTCGAACGTGACTTCCACGGACTCCGCATGACCGGTATCACCATTGCTGACACGCTCGTATCGAGCGGTGCCGGCTGCACCGCCGGCGTAACCGGATACGGCATTCTTAACGCCTTTGATATGCTGGAACACGCCTTGAACGCCCCAGAAGCAACCGCCGGCAAAGACTGCGGTTTCGCTATGGGCCTGAGTGACTTCATCGATGGTCGGCGGCGGGATAATGACCGCTTCCTCAGCACCGCCGAGAGAGAACGCCGAGCATTGGCCGATGACGCCGGCAGCGAGCAATCCCAACAGCGTACGACGCCAGGTGAGCAGGGTTTTCATGGGGCGGACTCCGGAATAATTGAAAGGGGTATCAGCCGGGTGGCAATCAGGCCGCCCTGGGCTCGAATTTCATCGCCAGGCCGTTCATGCAGTAACGCAACCCGGTCGGCTTCGGTCCGTCGTCGAAGACATGCCCCAGATGACCGCCACAGCGCCGGCAGTGCACTTCTTCGCGCACCATGCCGAAGGATCGGTCCTGACGGGTGGCCACGGCGTTGTCCAGCGGCGCCCAGAAACTCGGCCAGCCGGTATGGCTGTCGAATTTGGTCGCCGATGAAAACAACGGCAGGCCACAGCCTGCACAGACGAATGTGCCATCACGGTGCTCGTTGTTCAGCGGGCTGCTGTAGGCCCGCTCGGTGCCCTCTTCACGAAGGATTTCGTACTGCTCGTCGCTGAGGATGGCGCGCCATTCACTGTCGCTGTGAGTCACTTCGAACACCTCGGCCGCGTCGGCCTCGCTGATCAGCGCAGGGCTCGCGGCAAATTTTGGCAATACACCGATCGCCAGGGCTGCAACCCCCAGCCCGCCGCTCGCTAACAGAAATTGCCGTCGTGAAAACATAGCCGTCTCCAAAAAATCCAGGGGCCTACATGGAACACAGCCTAGGCTTGGGTTGATCGCCAAATCCTCACGGGAAGTTAAACAATTCGTGATAACTCGGCGCCCGAAAAAAACGCACAATGCTGTGTAGGAGCGAGCTCGCTCGCGATGGATGCCGACGTTACGCGTTCAGCCAGCTAACACGCGTTATCGTTAACGACCATCGCGAGCAAGCTCGCTCCTACAGGTACAGGGTATCAATCGAAGGATGAGTGGATGGAACAGAACAAACGCGTCCTCGTGGTCGAGGACGACCTGCATATTGCCGACCTTATCTGCCTGCATCTGCGTGATGAGCAGTTCGAGGTGGTGCACTGCGCCGATGGCAATGAAGGCATGCGTCTGCTGCAGCAAGGAAGCTGGGATGCACTGATTCTCGATCTGATGCTACCGGGCGTCGATGGCCTGGAAATCTGCCGGCGCGCCCGCGCCATGGCCCGCTACACCCCGATCATCATCACCAGCGCCCGCTCCAGCGAAGTGCACCGGATCCTCGGCCTCGAACTCGGTGCCGACGACTACCTGGCCAAGCCGTTTTCCATGCTCGAACTGGTGGCCCGGGTCAAAGCGTTGTTGCGCCGGGTCGATGCCATGGCGCGCAACCTGAAGATGGACGCCGGCAGCCTGAACATCGATGGCCTGGCCATCGACCCGATCACCCGTGAAGTGTCACTCGACGGTCGGCGCCTGGACCTCACGCCACGGGAATTCGACCTGCTGTACTTCTTCGCGCGCCAGCCCGGCAAAGTGTTTTCGCGCATGGACCTGCTCAATGCCGTCTGGGGCTACAGCCACGAAGGCTATGAACACACCGTCAATACGCACATCAATCGCCTGCGCGCGAAAATCGAGGCCGATCCGGCACAACCGGTGCGCATCCTCACGGTCTGGGGCCGCGGCTACAAATTCGCCTCAAGCCAGGAGCCGCAACCATGAGGCTGACCCTCACACAACGCCTGTCGCTGGTGTTCGCCGTGCTGCTGCTGGTGTGCTGCGGCACTTCGGCATGGATGCAAGTGCGCTCCAACCAGATGCATGAACTGGAAGTGGTGCAAGGGTTGTCCCGGGATCTGGCGCAACACATCGCCCGCGATACGGTGCTGATGGACGCCCAGGGACTGATGCCCAATGCGGTGCGTGATCTGTTCAGCAAGCTGATGCTGGTCAACCCCAGTGTCGAGGTCTACCTGCTGGACACCGAGGGCAAGATCGTCGGCAGCGCCGCGCCCGAGGGTCGGATACGTCGGCAACAGATCGACCTGGCGCCGATCCAGCGCCTGCTCAGGGGCGACGCCCTGCCGATTCTCGGCGACGATCCGCGCAGCGGCGATGCGCGCAAGGTGTTCAGCGCCGCGCCGCTGAAGGTGGATGGCAAACCGGCCGGTTATCTGTATGTGGTGCTGTTGGGTGAAGACCATGACCGCATCGCCGAACGCGGTGCCACCAGCGCCGCACTCAACACCGCCCTGCTGTCCATCGGTCTGGTGGCGCTGCTGTGCCTGATTGCCGGTCTCACGGCGTTTGCCCTGATCACCCGGCCGTTGCGCCGCCTGACCGACACCGTCAGCCAGTTCGACATCGACGGCGTCCCGGTCGTGCCGCCGACAACTGTACCGGTGGAAAACGCCACCAGCCACGATGAAATCGCCATCCTCGACGCCACCTTCCGGCAGATGCAGGCGCGCCTCGGTGAACAGTGGCGCTCGCTGACCCGCCAGGATCAGGAACGCCGCGAGCTGGTGGCGAACATTTCCCATGACCTGCGCACGCCGCTGGCCTCGCTGCATGGCTATCTGGAAACCCTGTCGCTCAAGGACGCCACGCTGTCCCCCGCCGACCGTCGCCGTTACCTGGGCATCGCGCTGGATCAGAGCCACAAGGTCGGCGGACTGGCGCAGTCGTTGCTGGAACTGGTGCGCCTGGAGCACGGTTTCGTGCAACCGGTGCTGGAGCGTTTTTCCCTGACCGATCTGGCCCAGGACATCTTCCAGAAGTTCGAACTCACCGCCGAGGCGCGACAGGTCGAGCTCAAGGCGACGTTCGCTCCCAATGTGTCGGCGGCCTGTGCCGACCTGGGGCTGATCGAGCGGGTGCTGACCAACCTGTTCGATAACGCCCTGCGTCATACCCCGCCAGGTGGAGAGGTGGAACTCGGCCTGCGGCCCCAAGGATCGTTCATCGAAGTGACCGTCAGCGACACCGGCCCGGGCATCGCTCCCGAACTGCGCGAAGGGTTGTTCCTGCGACCGTTCAACATTGGCGGCGCACGGCGTGATGGCGGGTTGGGGCTAAGAATTGTGCATCGCATCCTGCAATTGCATGGTCGTGAGATTCAGTTGGTCGATCTACCCGGACGCGGAGCGACCTTTCGTTTCTCACTGGCGGTGGATGAAGCGACTGCATCGGCATTGGCCATGCGTTCGATGAACCTCAACACTCCCGGGCAAGCCTGACAGACCGCCTTCGTCGGATCGCCGCCCGGAGCCGGCCCGCTCCCCCAGAGGTTATGTGTTGGACGCAAATATTTGTGGCATCCCGGATCAACTGTGGGAGCGAGCCTGCTCGCGAAGAGCCGGCAACTTCAACATCCATTTGCCCGCCTGCCTGTTCCTTCGTGACAACACCGCCCCGGTCCAATAGATTAGTCGGCCTGAAAAAGCCCCCGTGCTTTCTCGCCCCTATTCAAGTTAAAAGAAGTAGTGAAATTTCAATGTCCGATTCCAACACCGCTGAATCCGTAGTCACCTTGTCGTCCAAAGCGGAATACGAAAACTCCATCAATCTTTCACAACACGTGCCCCAGGCAAAAACCATCAGCGAGATGGTCCTGGATGCTTTCCAGTCCAGCCGCGAAAGCGACCAGATCCGCGAGCTGCGCGCCGCGATCCGCCAGGCACACGACAGCTTCGACGACGACAAAGCCTATGAATTGATGGGCCAGCTCAAGCAACTCAAGGATGCCGAAGCCGCTGACATTGCCGCTCTGGAAGACCTGAGCAGCAAGTTCCCGATCAGCCGCATTCTCTCCAGCTTCAAGGACGACCCGGCGTTTCAGGAAATCGTCTACGGTCTGGCGTTGAAGGTGCTGAACCAGACGCACCAGGCGATCAGCAATCCGAGCGGCGGCAAGAGCAAGGCTGCGCGGGCCAAGAAAGAAGCCGAAGTGTTCACCATCAGCAAGGACGGCATCAGCGTCACCCTGCCGCTGCGCACGCCGCGTTCACGTTTGAACGTTGACCGCGAAGCCCTGGAATTCCTAGGTTTCACTTTCGTCGGTGAAGGCGAAGAAGCCGAGCTGGAAAGCGAGACCTTCCTGGACAACACCGGCGCCGAACAAGCCGCCAACCGCAAGAACATCATCACCGCCCTGCAACAGCAGACTGCGTTCGACGGCTACAGCATCGCTGCGCAGTAACTGTGAAGCTTTGTGGCGAGCGAGCTTGCTCGCGCTGGGCTGCGTAGCGGCCCCAAAATCTGACTGCAATTATCGATTTTTGTGAGTGCTGCGCACTCAAGCGGGAGCAAGCTCCCTCGCCACAGGTACCTCACTTGCTCATTTAAGAGCCCCGCCCCAAAGCGGGGCTTTTTATTGCCCGTGATTCGGGCAAATCCGCGATTACTCTTCCAGTATCGACGCCAGAAACACCCTTCCCTTAACCCTTCAGCACCACGGGTCCGCCTGCTCTGATGAAGGTCGTGGAGCGTCAACCTCACTTTCCAGCCAGAGACCTCAGTGGTGCGACTGCTGAGGTCATCATGAACACGACGCCTTTATACCGTCAGCTGGCCAACCATTACCTGGACGCCATCCGCAGCGGCACCCTGAAAACCGGTGAGCGCTTTCCTTCGATCCGGTTGATGATGGAGAAACACGCCGTCAGCCTGTCGACTGCCGTGCAAGTCTGTCGAGAACTGGAAGACTGTGGCGTGCTGGAAGCGCGGCCTCGCTCCGGCAACTACATTCGCCAGCCCGACACGCCGAGCAAACCCATCCCCATCGCCCTGCCCCCGCCGCTGGATACTGAGGCTTATGCGGGCATTCACGAACAAGTGTCATCGGTGCTCAAGGCCAGTCAGCGGGCGACAATCAAGGTCAACCTGGCCAGTGCCTACTGCGCGCCGCAGCTTTATCCGCTCAAGACGCTGCAGGACAACATGCTCAAGACGTTGCGCCAGGACCCGCATCTGCTCGACACCACGGGCTCGACCTGCGGCCATATCGCGCTGCGCAATACGTTGGCCCGCCGGGCACTGACCAGCAAAACCCACCTCCCCGCCGAGCGCATCGTGATCACCAACGGCGCGACCGAAGCGATCAACCTGGCGTTGCGCGCGGTGACCTGCCCGGGGGATACCGTGGCCGTGGAATCGCCGACCTTCTACGATTTGCTGCAGATTCTCGAAAGCCTCAACCTGCAGGTGCGGGAAGTCCCGGCCACGCCCCACAGCGGGATCAACCTGCTGGCGCTCGAACAGTTGCTGCAAGGCCCCGAACGGATCAAGGCGCTGATCGTCATTCCCAACCTGCACAACCCGCTGGGCAGCATCATGCCCGACGCCAACAAGGCGCGGCTGGTACAACTGTGCGCCGAGCACCACACCGTGCTGATCGAAGACGACACCTACGGCGACCTGGTGGATACCGAGCAACCGTTGTCCACGCTCAAGCACTGGGACCGCAGCGACAACCTGATCTATTGCGCATCGCTGAACAAAACCCTGGCACCCGGCGTGCGTCTGGGCTGGATCAGCGCCGGGAAATGGCACGACCGCGTGGAAATGCTCAAACACACCCAGTCCCGTGGTTGCGAAGCCTTGTCACAACTGGCGGTCAGTGCGTTCATGGGGACACCGTCCTACGAACGTTACCTGCGTCGCTTGAGGAGAACCCTGGCGCAACAGCGCCAGCACATGAGCGCGGCAATCCTGCGCTACTTTCCCGAGGGCACGAGCGTGAACACCCCCCAAGGCGGGACGTTGCTATGGGTGGAGTTGCCTCGGGAATATTCGTCCATGACGTTGTTTCACGAGGCCCTGAACGTCGGCATCCTGATTTCCCCTGGGGATATCTTTTCCAATACCGGGCGCTTTGGTCACTTTGTGCGGATCGGGTGTGGGGCGCCGTATTCGCCGCGGGTTGATGAGGCGCTCGCAACGCTCGGCCAACTACTCAAAACCCAAGGCTGACACCAACCTAATGTGGGAGCGAGCCTGCTCGCGAAGGCGGTGTATCAGACACATGAAAGTTGAATGTGCTGTCGTCTTCGCGAGCAGGCTCGCTCCCACAGGGGGAAGTGGTCAGGTTGGGGATTGGTGAAGGCAGATGATATGCGGATCATCATTCCAATGCGGAAAACGCTCGGCGATCAGGGGGTCGTGGCCGGGGATGACGTGGTCTGCGCTGTCGGCCAGGCGGTCGATTTCGCTGAAGGCCTCCAGGGTTTGCGCCAGGTCATCAAGAATCGGAAACGGACTGCGCTCACGGATGTTGACCCACAGGTGCGCGGCATCCGACGCCAGCACGATCCAGCCGCGTGCGGTATTGACCCGCACCACCTGGCTGCCGGGTGTATGACCGCCCACCGCATGCACAGTGATGCCGGGCAGCACTTCGGCCGTGCCATTGTGCAAACGCATGCGCCCTTCGAACAGCGGCGGCAGTGCCGACATCACGTCCTCGACTTCGTAGGTTTTGTTCACTGTGCGATGGGCCATTTTCGGCCCGGTGCAAAAGCGCAGCTCCGCTTCTTGCAGGTGCACCGTGGCTTTCGGAAACAGCCCCAGGTTGCCGGCATGATCCCAGTGCAAATGGGTGAGGATCAGTTGCTCGACCTGCGCCGGATCGATGTCCAGTTGCCGTAGGGATTCTTCCGGCAGGCGATACATCTGACGGTTGCGCCGATCCGCCGTGGCCGGCTGAAAACAGGTGTCGACCACAATCACCTGCTGCTCGTTACGGATCACCCAGAAGTAGTAGTCCAGCGGCATCGGTGCATTGGGATCACCGCAGCAGGCGTCGTAGAGAAAATTCTCCCGGGCGGTGCGCTGGGCGTTGGCGCCGACACGGATGGCGAATACTTCGTACACAGGAATGGACATGGAACCTCCTGGTTCAGGCCGCCGCGGTGGCTTTCAAGGTCGGACGAAAATCGAAGTCGATCTGATCGCTGATACCCAGCTCCTGCGCCAATTTATGCAGGCCGCTGTAGTCGCGCATGATCGTCGCGTTCTTGTTGCTCTCGCGGGTGTCGGCAATGATCAGTGCGGCGTCCGCAACCCCGAGCTGCATCAGAATCGCCTCCCACATCGAGTAGTCCTGAGCGACAAAGGCACTCAGTGCCACCGACAAGGTGCGTGCGAAAAATTCCCGCTGCGCCGGCTGCATGTTGGCGTACATCACCTTGGCCACTTCAGCCAACACTTTGCTGTGGGCATATTCGTCACGGTTATGCAGCTCGGCGACGCGACGGTTTTGCGGCTGGATACTCTGGTCGTCCGCCAGCAGATCCAGATAAGCGTTGACGCTGATCTCGGCCACCACCGCGAAGGTGATCGCCGCCAGGTCTTTCTGCCATTGCTCGGCCAGCGTTTCCCGCAAGGCCAGCAGTCGCAGATAGGTGACTGACGGCGGCAAGTCCAGATCCTGATCGAGCGCACGCTCCAGTTTGGTCCGTTCGATGGCCCGCAGGTGCATGAGCGTGTGGTAATGCTCGTCGATCAAGGTTTGCTGCATGGCCTCGCGGAAATGCCAGTCATCCTTGCCCAGGTATTGATTGGCGATGACGCTGAGCGCCGGATTCACCACGTGTTCTTCGGCGGTCACGGTGCGCAGGTTGTAGCCGATCCAGCCCCAGGTCACCACGCTGCTCTTGAGTTCATCGCTCAAGGCCTGGAATTTGGGGTGGTGAAAGAACGGCACCATGCGCTCCGGGTAGTCCGGGCGCGCCGGGTCGAACACCTCGTCGGCCGACATCTTGTCCGGCGAGCAGACCGTGGCACGCCGGGTCCAGGCCTGATTGAGCCGCACGACCAGTTGATGATCGACCTTGGCGATCTCGATTGCTGTTTGCATGACGCGATACCTGTAGGACGCGTACCCGCTGAGGGGTACGCCGAAGGAATGGAAACGTAAGAATCAGGCCAGCCAGTAGCGGGTCAGGTGGCGCGCCGGGTCAGTGTATCGACTCCGGGCGTGGATCATCCGCCAGTTGTCCCAGATCAGCATGCAGTCGTCGGGAATCAGCACCGGGGTGTTGTGCTCGACGAAGTACGCTTCGCCGAGTACGGCAAACCTGGCCAGCGGCGAGTCGTTGTTGTTGACCTGTGATTGCTGCAAGGCTTGCTTCGACGGGTTCACATCGCCGTAGTGAAACTGGTTGTAGCTGAAGCGGAAAATGTCGCCCTCCTCGGTGGGCGTCAGGATGTACTCCTTGACCCGGGTTTGCGCGGGCTCGCCGGGTTTGGCGGTGGCAACGAACTCCACGGGGGTGTCATCCAGCCATTCGCGCAGTTGCGGGTCGCTGCGCTCCAGTGACTGCAAGAACGCGTAACCGTCCACCAGCCCCGTGTGGCCGCCACCGCAAGTCGCCTGATGATGGCAATGCAGCGCCAGGTAACGCGGCGGCGGGCCATACACCGGCGCCTCGGTGTGCGGGCCAATGCCGTTCATGCTCTGGGAGTACGGCAGGTCTTCATAGCCCGGCTTGCGGGTGATGGCGAAGGCAGTCTGCCCGTTGAATTGCGGAATGACCGGGCCGAACTCGTGCAGGGTGCCTAAAACGTCGTGGGAAAACTCCCCCGGCGTCAGCACCGTCCAGCCACGGCTCGACAATTCCTCATGGCGATGGCCCAGGGAAACATAAGGTTTGGACGCAACAATCCCTTGATCTGACATGGTGAGGTTCCTGGCGGTTTATCAGGCGTTGACGGTTGAGGTGTAGGCGGCAATCAATTCGCGGCACGCGGTGCCCGGTCGGTAAGGCTGTTCATCGATGCTTTGCACAGGGGTGATTTCGGCGGCGGTGCCCGTCAGAAAACACTCGTCGAACTCGCCCAGCTGCGTAGGCAAAATCGTGGTTTCGATCACCTGGTAATCCAGGGTCCTGGCCAGCTCGATGACGGTCTGCCGGGTAATTCCGTTGAGGAAACAATCCGGCGTCGGCGTGTACAAAGTCCGACCTTTAACGAAGAACACGTTGGCGCTGGTGGCCTCGGCGACGTGACCGCGCCAGTCGAGCATCAAGGCATCGTGGTAGCCGTTGTTTTCCGCATCGTGCTTGCTCAGTGTGGCGATCTGATAATGCCCCGACGCCTTGGCTTCGAAGGGGCTGCTGCTCGGTGGCGGGCGCCGCCACGTAGCGGTTTTCAAGCGAATGCCGGCCATGCGCGCCGCCGGGTCGAAATAGCTCGGCCATTGCCAGCAGGCGATTGCCACATGCACGCGGTTGAAACGTGCCGAGGTGGAAATCATCTCGCTGCCGCGCCACGCCACCGGCCGCAAATAGCCCTCGACCACCTGGTTGCGCTGCAGCACTTCATGGCTCGCTGCTTCCAGTTCGGCGGGCTCGAACGGGATGGCAAAATCCATCAGCTGCGCCGAGCGATACAACCGCTCAGTGTGTTCGCGCAGCTTGAAGACCTTGCCGTTGTACACGCGCTCCCCTTCATACACTGTGCTCGCATAATGCAAGCCATGGGTCAGCACATGCAGGCGCGCCTGGGACCACTCGACGAACTCGCCGTCGAGCCAGATCCATCCTTCGCGTTGATCAAACGGGATACCGCTCATGTCCTTGTCTCCCCAATTCCAAGAATCGTCCTACGCCGTTTGCAGCAGCACCGGTATCAATTCCGGCGCAGGTGCCAGCAAAAGCTCAGGCTCGGTTTGAAAGAAAAACCCTCGCTCGCCAAAGGCCGGTCGCAACTGGTCGAACCAGGTCGCCTGCGGGTCGAAGCGCGCATAAAAGGTGCGCAATACCCATTGCGGGTCCCGGGCCTGGAGGAACTGCAACACAAAGACTTTTTCCCCGGCGACGGTCTCGATGCCGTTGATCAACACCTTGCCGTAGAAGGTGCTCATCGATGGCCCGCGCACCGTGCGCGCCAGCCCGGAGACCGTGCGGTACGCCGCCTGGAAAATCTCGAACGCCCGCGCCAGCGGCATTGCGAAGTAATGGCTGGGGCCGGTGTCCCGCTCGACGAACATGTAGTACGGCACCGCCCCGAGCCTCACGCCTTCGGTCCACAGCTCGGCCCAATCGGCGGGGTTTTCATTGATGTGGCGGATCACCGGTGCCTGCATGCGCAGGGTGGCACCGGTGGAGCGAATGCGTTCGACGGCTTGTCGGGCGATGTCCTGGCGGATCTCCACCGGGTGGTTGTAGTGCCCCATGATCGACAGGTTTTTCCCCGCCGCGACGATCCGCCGAAACAGTTCGAGCAGCTCCGGCGCGTCCTTGTCGCTGACAAATCGCTGTGGCCAATACGCCACGGACTTGGTGCCGATGCGGATATTTTTCAGGTGCGCCAGTTCCAGCAGCGGCTCGATGTATCCGGCCAGCGAACGACTGTTCATGATCAGCGGATCGCCCCCGGTGATCAGCACATCGGTGACTTCCGTGTGCACCCGCAAGTAACTCACCAGTTCCTGGGATTCCCGTGCGTTGAACTTGAGTTCTTCCTCACCGATGAACTGTGCCCAGCGGAAACAGAAGGTGCAATACGCATGACAGGTCTGACCGGCACCGGGGAAAAACAGCACGGTCTCGCGGTACTTGTGCTGAATGCCTGGCAGGACTTTTCCGTCGAGAATGGCGTTGTTATGGGTCAACTGCCCGGCCGGGTGAGGGTTCATCCGTAGCCAGATCGCTTCGATCCGGCGCTTGATGGGCGCCGCATCGTCCTGTTCGATCAGTTGCTTGAGCGATGCGTACTCGTCCGGCAGCAACATGTCCTTGTGGGGAAAGGTCATGCGGAAAACCGGATCGTCCGGAATGTTGTTCCAGTCGACCAACGTACCGAGTACGTATTCGTTGGTGCGAAACGGCATGACCCGCGCGACGACGGTCATTGCTTCCTGCAAGGCCGGTGTCAGCTTGTGCCAGTACGGCGTGTCGCGGATGGTGCGTGAGTTATAGGGTTTGTATCTTTCCAGCTCCGACATTCCCTGCATGGCAGCGCTCCTGGTGTTGGCTGGCGGCGGTTACTGAACGGCTGGCGCTACGCGCTCTATGTCCATCCAGGCCCGAACACTGTCGCGGTCCCATTGACGGCGCACGTAGGTCGCGAGCCGCGCAGGTACCGGATCACCGTTGGCGACCAGTCGGTTGAGCATGATTGCCAGGTCGGTGTCGGCAATGCTCCAGTCACCGAACAGGTGCTCGGCGCCCTCTTGCAGCAAGCGATCGGCCACAAAGAACAAGCGGTCGACCGCAGCACGGGCTTCGTCGGAAAGCGGGTTGTGTTTCTTGCCGAAGTACACCAGGTCAAATGGGCGTTCTTTGCGCACCACCAGCAGATCGCTGCGCAACCAGGCCTGAAGCTGACGGGCACGGGCGCGTTGCTTGATGTCTTGAGGGAACAGTTTTTTATGTCCAGGTGACAGCTCATCCAGGTATTCGGCGATGGCGGAAGATTCCGACAGCGCAAAACCCTCATGAACTAATGTTGGAATTTTGTTGGTCAGGGAAAGATCACGATAAGTCGCTTTATAATTCTCCTTCGCCTTCAAATCTACCGTAACCAATTCGAATGAAAGTTGTTTTTCTTTCAACGCCACAAACGCGGACATTGCAAACGCACTGACAAAATCCGCACCCACACACAATTGCAGTTTCGTACTTTCCATAGAACGCTCCCTTGCACTAATCACACTAATCCGTTGCATTGGAAGCGATCGTAGTTAGGTGTTTAAACGCTGAACAGATACAGAAATTATCTGTTTCTACGGATACAGAAAGTTGATGAGGCAGAAAAACCTGCCCCTCCCTGTAGGAGCGAGCTCGCTCGCGATGGACCAGAGAACGCCGCGGGGTATCAGGCTCCCAGCGTTATCGTTAACGACCATCGCGAGCAGAGCTCGCTCCTACAGGGGTGGGGGAATTTGGGGAGAGTCAGACCGTGGCGGTCGCCAGGTTGGAGAGCATCGCCATTTGCGGCATGTTGCTCATGTTAAGCATGACCAGCGGTTCGGTGGCGCTGGTGTTGACGAAGCCGTGCTCGGTCCAGGCCGGCACCAGCAGCACGTCACCAGGGCCGACGCTCACTGCATTGGCATCGCCCAGGGTCAACGTGCCACTGCCAGACTGAATGATGAACAGGTGCCACCAGGAATGGGTATGGCCAGTGAGCGTCGAGCCGGGTATCAACCATTGCATGGACACCGCCATGCCTGGCATCAACCTGCAACCTTCGAGGCTGTTGTCGTGGGCCAGCGCAACAATATCGACCTCGCTGGCTGCAAGACTCTGACGCATGTCCACAAGTTCGTCTTGTTTCCACACCCGCGCACTGCCAGGCGGGCGCTTTAAGCTCTGGCGAAAATCCTTATAGGGAAAAAACCCACCTTGAATATTATTCATCCACGAATTCCATATGGCTGGTGACTTAAGTCACCAGACACTAGGCGAACAATTAACCACTGTAAAGCCAGGCCACTAATACTTAAATAGCCGAAGGCCGCAACGCTGCGATCATATCAACTTCAACAGCGGCATTTTTCGGCAACTGATAAACACCAATGGTGGTTCGAGTATGTTTCCCGGCGTCGCCCAACACATGACTGAAGACATCCGAGGCCCCGTTGGCCACTTCACTGAGGTCGACAAAGTCCGCCGTGGATTTCACATACACCGTGACCCGAATCAACGACTTGATCTTATCCAGCGAACCGATGGCATCGACCATCAGTGCCAGACCGCGCATCGCACTGATGCTGGCCGCCGCTTGCGCATCCGCCATGTTGAGGTCCAGCCCGACCCGGCCGGGATAGTGGATTTTGCCGTTCATGCGCGGCACCAGACCGCTGATATACAGTTCATCGTGATGGCGAATCAGCGGTGCGTAATGGCCGCCGGCGGTGTTCTCGCCGTAGATGTCATAACCGAATTCCTTGGCCAGGGCGATGAAGCGTTCATCACAGGTCATGTGTTCAATCATTGTCCGAATCCTCTAGATCAATACTGCAAAAAACATCGATCGCTACTTAGCCCACGGCCCTGGCGGACGGCGCCAGGCTCGTGATCCCGACTCTTGATTCAATGGCTTCGGCCAGGCGCAACAGGTCGTTGCTGAGCTGACCGTAGTGCTCGTTGAACAACACGATGTGGCCGATGAACGAGAAGTTGTCTTTCACCAGTGCACTGACTGAATCACCAACACGCTTGGCGAAGGTGGCTTCCACCAGGTCGATGTGCAGCGCATTGGCCACGGCTTCGATGTCAGGCGTCGAGCGCAAGATCCCGCCCGCCGGCGCCCTGAGCAGGCGAATGCCGCAATAGCCGCGCGCTACCGGTTCGTGATGTTCGATCTGGCCTTCCACGGCCCAGCGCACCCAACGCTCCCACGGGTTGAAATCGACAAAAGCACGCTTGGCCAGGTCCCAGATGTGCATGCCGCCGGGACGCATATTGGTTTCCACGGCCGACGTCAGTTGGTCAGCCCTGTGGAACACTTCGTTGTGCCACGCGCCATTGTTCTCGGACACCAGACCGGCCATATGCCGGCCGGCAGCCATCAGGCGGGTATGCACGTCTGCCGGCAGCGGTGCAGGTACCACTTGCTGGATCTCGGCACGATAGGCGCCTTCGGTGGTGGTCTTTTCGGTGACCCAGGTACTCCCGGCCACACAGTCCCAGCTGTACTCCCGTGCTTCCTGAATCAGTTCTTCAAGGACGATGCCACCCTCGCGATACGGTTTGAGCGCCTGCCAGGCCTCATCGCATTCCGACGGGTGCTGGATCACGCGACAGCCGCGGCTCGCGCCTTCGCAGGCCGGCTTGATGAAAGCCCTGCCGCCCAGTTCAACCACACGCTGGCGCAGTTGCGGCAGGCTCTCGACCCGTTCGGAAAACACCGGGCGATAATCCTCTGGCGACGTTGCAGCCGTTGCTTCGAGATGGCGGAAAATCTGCTTGTCCAACCCTGCCCGCGCCTCGGCCCGGGTGATTCCGGGCAAGCCGAAATGGCTGGCCAGGGCCGCACCGAGCAGCACGCCGCGATCAGAAAACGGCAGCACGCCGATCAATTTCCAACTGTCGGCGTTCAGGCAACCGACCACCAGCTCAAGTGAGGCTGCCACGTCCTTCTCGGCCAGCGATGTGCTGCAGACGTGATCGGCCACCTGTTCGTCCTGGGGCTGGATCTGTTCGACCAGCAGAATCAGTCGGGCGTTGTAGAGCGACTTGCACAGGTCGCGCAATTTCTGGATGTCGTGCACCCGATTGCCGTTGTATCCGACCACTACTACGCATGATGTCGTATTCATAGAACCCCCGACCTGCAAAGAAAACCGACGCTGCGCTGTCTCAGTCGTGCAACGACGCATTGGATTTACGGTTGAGCCAGTACCAGGCCAGGATCCCGCCGGCACCGATGGCGGCCAGCACCAGGGCGTTGTACGGCGCCGGCACCACCCGCATGATCAGCACCGTAAGGCCGGCACCGACGCCCAGGGCCACTTCCTTGACGAACATGTTGTTCTGCTTGACCGAGAAGTAATCGAGGTAGCTGAACGCGCATTCGGCGATGGACAGCAATGCCACCCAGATCAACGCGCCGACCAGGGTTTCGACACGGAACGCCGCCGGTGACGACAACACCGCAAAGCCGCCGACGATGATCCCGATCACCGCCACCACCTTGAAGCGCCCGGTGCGCTCGATCAGCTTCATCACCGGCACCTGGGCGAACACCACCACGGCGCTGTTGAGGATCAGCATCAGGCCGTACCACGCCGGCAGTTCACCGGTCTTGAGCAGGATCGCTTGCGGCAGGATCGAGAACACCCCGAACAACTTGATGCCCATGATGATCCCGGCGATCGCCCACGGCAGTTTGTTGCGCCAGCCGCTACCATCGTGGGTGACCGGGCTCGCCACCACCGGCTGGGTGGTAAAGGTCGCGCCTGCGGCGATCGGCAGGCACAGCAGGACGAATGCCGCCGCGCCGAGGAAAAACATGGTCGGGGTCAGCAGTGGCGAGAGCAGGATCAAACCGGCCAACAGGCTGCCCATGTTCATGGCGACACGGTTATACGCCGCACCTTCCTTGGTCTGCGCCGCTTCGCTCTTGATCAGGTAGCCGGCAATCGCAATGCCATAGGCAAACAGCGCCGCGGCGAACATCACCACGCCCTGGTTGCTGGTGACCGCCAGCAGCACCAGGCCGGCGGCCGCGCACGTCAAGGTGACGCTCAAGGAGCGACGGCCCAGTACCAGCAACGTCAGCGGCAGCAACAACAGCAAGGCTCGATAACCGAGGGCCAGGATGCTGTTGGTCGCGGTGTCGAGCCAGACGTTGGCCTTGCCCAGTACCGCGAACAGCGACACCGCGGTGATGATCCGGATCATGAACAGGCGAATGTTGATCACCGGTTTGGCCACGGCGGCCGTTGTTTGAACACTCATGCAACACCTCTGGAACCAGCGATTGTTCAGGCGCCCGGCGCGAACAATCAGGAAAGTCTGTAAGGTGATGGTAGAGAGGGACGCTTGTTTTCATCAGAGCAAGTTCGTATAGAATCAAACGAACTTTACTGCCGGAGAGACCAGTAAAATGCAGGTTCAGCGCGCAGTGATCGCCGCCATCGAGTTCCAGCCGGGAGTGCCGCTGGTTCAGCAGATTGTCGATCAGTTGTCGGTGGCGATCAGCCAGGGCGGCCTGCCCCACGGTTCGCGGTTGCCTCCGATTCGCGAACTCTCCGAGTTGATGAACGTGGGCAAGTCCACGGTGGTGGATGCGCTGGACCGCTTGCGGGCCAAGGGTCTGGTGGTTTCACGCCAGGGCTCGGGGCACTACGTGCACCGCTCCAGCACCACGCTCAAGGCCGATGCCGGTCCGGACCTGCAACCGCAAGACACCCTCAGCGTGGTCCGCCGTGCGGTGCTGCAGGACACTGGCGCACTGCGCCCTGGCGCCGGTTTCCTGCCCTCCTCGTGGCTGCCGGCCGAAGAACTGCTCAAAGCCGTGCGTGGCACTCTGCGCGCCACCTCTCTGCAAATGGGCGAATACGGCGTCGCCGCCGGTTACTTGCCGTTGCGTGAGGCCTTGCAGGTCAAGCTGTCGGCCCTGGGCATCGAAGTGCCCGTGGAGCAGATTGTCACCACCGCCAACACCGTACAGGCCATCGACCTGTTGATGCGCCTGCTGGTCAAACCTGGCGACACGGTGCTGCTCGACGATCCATGCTACTTCACCATGCACACCAATCTGGCGCTGCATGGTGCCAAGGTCATCACCATTGCCCGTGGTGCTGACGGCATGGACATGGAGGCCTTCGAGCAATTGGTGAGTGCCCGTCGTCCCGTGCTCTACATGACCAACAACACCCTGCACAACCCGACCGGCCATTCCTTCTCGCAGGCACAGGTTTATCGTTTGCTGGAAATGAGTCACCGCTATGGTTTCCACATCGTCGAAGACGATTTGTATGGCGACTTGCAGCAACGGCAGACGCCGCGTCTGGCAGCGGGCGGGCTGGACAATGTCAGCTACATATCAGGCTTCTCCAAGACCCTGACGGCTAACAGTCGCGTCAGCTTTGCAGTGCTTTCGCCACCCCTGGCGGCACGGATGATCACCCTGAAAATGGCCTGCGGCGGCATGACGTCGGAGCTGGCGGAACAGATCATCTGCGCGATGCTCAGCGACGGCAGCTACGCCAAACATACACGGCGCACGGTGGACAGGCTCTATGAGTCGAGCAGCCGGGTGAGTGGCTGGTTGATGGAAGCCGGTTGCTCGGTGTCATCGCTGCCCCACGAAGGGCTGTTTATCTGGGCGCAATTGCCCGAAGGCTTTCATGCCGAAACACTGGCCAGGAAAGGCCTGGACATCGACCTGGTACTGGCCCCCGGCACCCTGCTCAGCAAAGCGCCGGACGCCAGCCGATTCCTGCGCTTCAACGTCGCCCACAGCGACAATACCCAAGTACGCGACCGGTTCTTGCGATTGCTTGAATCCAAGTAAGTAACTGACCACCACATAACCCTGTGGGAGCGAGCCTGCTCGCGAAGGGGCCGCCACATCCAGCATCCATGTC
>NZ_JBSVWS010000022.1:0-49533 GCF_054071155.1 Pseudomonas sp. SDO5532_S415
TCAATGTTGACTGGAAGATCGCATTCGCGAGCAGGCTCGCTCCCACAGGGGATCTTATTGATCGAACGGACAATATTTATCACTAAAACAACGTATCCTCTGCGGCCGTTTTACCCACTCAAATTCACGCGAGGACAGCTTGTCTAAAGGTATCGCTCTATCGGTTTCAGCCTCGGTGCTGTTTGCCGTCATGTATTACTACACTTCGCTGCTCACCCCCCTGAGCGGCGTGGAGATTTTTGGCTGGCGCATGCTGCTGACCGTGCCGTGCATGACCGTGTTCATGGTGGTGTCCGGCGAATGGCGGCGTGTGGCTGACCTGGTGCGGCGGATCAGCCTCCGGCCGAAGTTGATCGGCGGCCTGATCGTCTCGTCGGCGTTGCTGGGTGTACAACTCTGGCTGTTCATGTGGGCGCCGCTCAACGGCTACAGCCTCGACGTGTCGCTGGGCTATTTCCTGTTGCCGCTGGCCATGGTGCTGACCGGGCGCATCGCCTACGGGGAACGTCTGTCGTATCTGCAAAAGGTCGCGGTGTTCTTCGCCAGCCTGGGCGTGGTCAATGAGTTGTATCAGGTCGGTGGTTTTTCCTGGGCCACCCTGGTGGTGGTCGTGGGCTATCCGCTGTACTTCGTGCTGCGCAAATGGCTGAAGGCTGACAACCTCGGCGGACTGTGGGTGGACATGACCCTGATGCTGCCGATTGCCTACTGGTTCGTGCACGGTGGCGAGCAAGGCTTCGGCGTCTTCGACCAACACCCGGCCCTCGCCTGGCTGATCCCGCTGCTCGGTCTGATCAGCGCCTCGGCACTGGTGGTCTACATCATCGCCAGCCGCTTGCTGCCGTTCAGCCTGTTCGGTCTGTTGAGTTATGTGGAGCCGGTGCTATTGCTCGGCGTGGCGTTGTTGCTGGGTGAAAGCATCAAGCCGGGAGAATGGCTGACCTATATCCCGATCTGGTTGGCGGTGCTGGTGTTGGTGTTTGAAGGGTTCAAGCACCTGATGCGCCAGCGCAGGCCTTGAGGCAAACACAAAACAAATGTGGGAGCGAGCCTGCTCGCGAATGCGGTCATTCAGTCAACATCAATGTTGAATCTGAAGACGCTTTCGCGAGCAGGCTCGCTCCCACAGTTTTTAGCGGTGGACCGGGTTAATCAGTGGACAACACGCCGCGACGAACCTGGTCGCGCTCGATGGATTCGAACAGCGCCTTGAAGTTACCTTCACCGAAACCATCGTCACCCTTGCGCTGGATGAACTCGAAGAACACCGGCCCCATCAGGGTTTCCGAGAAGATCTGCAGCAGCAGACGCTTGTCGCCCGATTCGGACGAGCCGTCCAGCAGAATGCCCCTTGCCTGCAGTTCGCCAACCGGCTCGCCGTGGTTCGGCAAACGGCCTTCGAGCATTTCATAGTAGGTGTCCGGTGGCGCGGTCATGAAGCGCATGCCGATGCTTTTCAGGTGATCCCAGGTCTTGATCAGGTCGTCGGAGAGGAACGCAACGTGCTGGATGCCTTCGCCGTTGAACTGCATCAGGAACTCTTCGATCTGCCCGGCACCCTTGGACGATTCTTCGTTCAACGGGATGCGGATCATGCCATCCGGTGCGGTCATGGCCTTGGACGTCAGGCCGGTGTATTCGCCCTTGATGTCGAAGTAGCGGATCTCGCGGAAGTTGAACAGCTTCTCGTAGAAGTTCGCCCAGTAGGCCATGCGGCCGCGGTACACGTTGTGGGTCAGGTGGTCGATGATTTTCAGGCCGGCACCGACCGGGTGGCGGTCCACACCTTCGAGGTACACGAAGTCGATGTCGTAGATCGAGCTGCCTTCACCGAAACGGTCGATCAGGTACAGCGGCGCGCCGCCGATGCCTTTGATCGCCGGCAGATGCAGCTCCATCGGGCCGGTTTCGATATGGATCGGCTGGGCGCCCAGTTCCAGGGCACGCTTATAGGCTTTCTGCGAATCCTTGACCCGGAACGCCATGCCGCACACCGACGGACCGTGCTCGGCCGCAAAGTACGATGCCACGCTGTTGGGTTCGTTGTTGAGGATCAAGTTGATTGCGCCCTGACGATACAGGTGCACGTCTTTGGATCGGTGGGTCGCGACCTTGGTGAAGCCCATGATCTTGAAGATCGGCTCCAGGGTGTTGGGGGTTGGCGATGCGAATTCGATGAACTCGAAGCCCATCAGGCCCATTGGGTTTTCGTATAAATCTGCCATGGTTGGCGCCTCATCATTCTTATCAATTAACAAAGGTTAGTTGCTAGCAATGCTGAGACCGGTGGGTGGCGCACAGGAGATGCCCCGCACGCTGCGGGCGAGGAAGTCACCGTAGATCAATTGAAACCCAAAACTCTTCATTGTCGACCCAAGGCTCTTGCGGGCGAGGCTTCTGCTGCCAGAAGACGTTATTCTTATATGCGTAACCTGATTCTACACAGCGTAAATCAGTTTGTCCGCCTTCTGTATAAAATCCGCTTTTTCCCCGTGGGCGCAAGGGGTTTGTTGCACAGGTAAATCCCCGCCAGAACCAGCCCTCCCCCCACGTACATCGCCAGCGTCAGTTGCTCGCCCAGCAGCAGCGCGCCGAGGATCACCGCTGTCAGCGGGTTCAGGGCGATAAACACACCGGAACGGGTCGCACCGATCTTGCGGATGCCGTCGTAGTAGCCAATGTACGCCAGGGCTGAGCCCAATACGCCCAGGTACATCAGGCTCAGCCACTGTGTCGGGCCAAGACTGGCGAGTACATCCACCCTCACCTCGCCGCGAAATGCGCAAGTCAGCCACAGCATCAAGGTGCCCAGCAGAATCGACCAGGTCACCGTTTGCACCGGCCCCAGGCTGTGATTAAGCTCCCTGGAGCACAGCGAATAAATCCCCCAGCCGAGTACGCAACCGAGAATCAACAGGTCGCCGATCCAGGCGTCGGGATTGTCGGCAAGCAGTTGCGGGTTGCGGCTGACGATCACCAGGCTTGCGCCGGCAATGCAGATGGCGATACCGACGATTTTCAGCCGGCTCAAGCGCTCCTTGAACATCAGCCACGAGGCCAGGCCGATCACCGCAGGGTTGAGCGCCACGATCAACGACGCCCGCGAGGCGTTGATGTAGTGCAGGCCATGAAAGAAACACAGGTTGTAAAAGAAGATACCGAAAAAACCCAGCAGCACCAGTTGCAACCATTGCCTGGGGCTGGGTCGCACCAGCCGTACGCGGGTCAGGAGTAAAAACAGCAGCAGCGCCGCACTGGCCAGAAGGAACCGCAGGCTGGCGGCAAACAGCGGACTGAGGCTGTCAGCCAGAAACCGCCCTGCCACAAAGGTGCCGCCCCAGATCATGGTGACCGTCGCCAGTTTCAAATAAACCGGCACATCGGACTGCCTGGACAGGCTTTGTTCACATGTGGACATAGGTCTCCGGATTTGTGATCGATTGGATGACGTATCATTGGGCTAATACTTGGTCATCGTAAAATGAGTAAAAGCTCATGACTCTCACTCAGCTGGAGATCTTCTCCACCGTCGCCGAGTTGCACGGCTTCACGGCGGCAGCCAATCGCCTGGGGATTACCCAATCGGCGGTGTCCCATGCGTTGAAATCCCTGGAGCAGGAACTGGGCGTCGAACTGCTGCGCCGCCATCAATCCCAGGTTGAATTGAGCGACATCGGCCAACTGCTCCTGCTGCGCGCGCGGGCCATGCTGGGGCTGGCCAACACGCTGCGCCAGGAAGCGGCGGATGCCCGGGGCATGAAGCGCGGCACCTTGCGCATAGGCTCGTTCGGCCCCACCTCATCAATCAAGTTATTGCCCTTGATCCTGCAGCACTACCGTGCCGAACATCCGGGCATCGAGGTTCACATCGATGAAGGCCCGGACCGTCAGGTGATCCAGTGGCTGGAAGAACGGCGGATCGACATTGGCTTTGTGGTGCTGCCGGACGAGCGTTTCGACACGGTGGCGCTGATGGAAGACCAGATGGTCGCGCTGCTGCCGGCCAATCATCCGCTGGCGATCCGCGACAGCGTGAGCCTGAGCGACTTGTGCCACGACCCTTTCGTGTTGACCGAGGCCGGATCCTCGGAGCTGGTGACACGGTTGTTCAACGCCGCCCGGTTGACACCCAACATCCGTTTTCGCTGCTCGCAGCTGCTGAGCACCCTGGACACGGTGGGGCGCGGCGACGGGTTGACCGTGGTCGCCGAAGGCTCGTTGCCCGAACTGAATGACAGCCGCCATGTGAAAAAGAATCTGTCCCCCGCCGTGGCCCGACAGGTCGGCCTGGCCGTACTCGATCAGCGCCAGGCATCTCCGGCGGCGCTGGCCTTCATCAAACTGGCCCAGCGACTCGATTACCGTTGAGCGGCATAAGTGCCAAGGGCCAACTATCATGGCTCGAACTTGAACGCTTCCTGCAGGGCGATGCTTCCTGCCGGTATTTGAGAGCCCTATTTCATTGTTACAGGTTTCGCGAATGCCCCTGAACGCCAAGACCCGCAAACGCAGCACCAGGATTGCTGTGACCCTCGCAAGCGGATTACTCCCGCTCGTGCTGGGTGCTGTCATACTTTATATGCAGGCTGAACGAACACTTAAACAAAGCGCTGAACTAACCGCCGAAGAGGCCATTCGCCAATTCGAACTGATGCTCGACAACACAGCGCAGGCTGCTCGGGAATTACTGCCGCTGGCCGGACAAAGTTGCATCGACGTCAACCTGGCGTTGCGCGAACAAGTCACCCGACGTCCCTTCGTGCGTTCGACCAATCTGGTGTGGGATGACACCATTTATTGCAGTTCCCTGTTTGGCGACTATCACGAGAAGATCGCATCCGGGGACTATACCGGTGGTCGTTTGCTATTAATGAAGGGCAACCCGGTCACGCCCGACACCGCATTGCTGGTGTACCGCCTCGGCGAAGGCAAACGCGGCGCCATGAGCACACTTGATGGCTACCACCTGAGTAACGTCTTGCGCATGATCGGCGGCAAGACTCTCCTGGTTTTGCAGGTTGGCTCCAATTGGTTGTCCGCCGACGGCCACTTTCATGATGATGCCTTGCCCGAATTTCCGGTGGCGCAAACCAGGCTCGACTCTTCCCGTTATGCCTTTGGCGTAGAGGCCGGTTTTCCCGAAGGCGAAACCTGGCGCTACATGAGCAGTGAATATCCGCCACTGTTCAGCCTGCTGATCTTTTTTGGTGCTGTTTCCGGTTTGATCGGGCACCTGCTGCAAAAACGTTCATCATCACCGACTCATGAAATGAAGCGTGCGCTGGAAGCGGCGGAGTTCGTTCCTTACTTCCAGGCGGTCGTGCACGGTGACAGCAAAAAACTGTCGGGCATTGAAGTATTGATGCGCTGGAATCACCCGAAAGAGGGCCTGGTGCGTCCGGACCTGTTCATTCCGTTCGCCGAATACTCCGGACTGATCGTGCCGATGACCCGTTCATTGATGCAACAGACCTGCGCGTTGCTGGCGCCGCTGTCCGCGTCGTTCAAAGAGCCCTTTCACATCGGCATCAACATCACCGCCAGTCACTGCCAGGATCTGGACCTGGTCGAAGATTGCCGCCGATTCCTGGCAGCTTTCGCGCCAGGGTCCATTTACCTAGTGCTGGAGTTGACCGAGCGCGAACTGATCGAGCCCACGCCTGTTACCCATCAATTGTTCGAGCAGTTGCACGAACTTGGGGTGAAGATCGCCATCGATGACTTCGGTACAGGCCATTCCAGCCTCGGCTACCTGCGCCAGTTCAATGTGGACTACCTGAAAATCGACCAGAGTTTCGTTGCCATGATCGGTATCGACACACTGTCCGGCCACATTCTGGACAGCATCATGGAGCTGGCCGCCAAGCTCGATCTGGCGATGGTTGCAGAAGGCGTGGAAACCCAGGTGCAAAGTGATTACCTGACCGCCCATAACGTTAACTTCCTGCAAGGCTATCTGTATGGGCGACCGATGCCCGGTGTGGAGTTCATTAGTGCATTAAGTGACCATTAACTAACGTTTTCAAGCGACGAGACAGCGATAGAACGCACCAATTTGAAACAAAAAACCGCTCTTGGTTACATGAAAAAAAAGACATGATTTACTCTTGCGCCATTAACTACTACAATTTTTCATGCCTGCGGTTATTTGGCAGGTGAGCCATTTATCACCGAGTCGCTTCAAGGCTCTTGGCTTATAGCTTTGTTTGCGGTTGGTATCAGCCAAACACACTATTGGAGTAAAGATATTGTCCAGACTCGCTGAATTTCGTGCAGCTGAAAAGGCCCTTCAAGAGCAGCTCAAGCAGCTTGAGTCCCTGAAGAACGATGCCGGGCTCAAGAAAGAAATCGAATTCGAAGAGAAGCTCCAGGGGCTGATGAAAACCTACGGCAAGAGCCTGCGCGACATCATCGCCATTCTCGATCCGAACCCGGCCAAATCCGGCCTGCAACAGGCTACGGCGCCTAAGACCCGCCGCGCTCGCGTGGTCAAGGTTTATCAGAACCCGCACACCGGTGAACTGATTGAAACCAAGGGTGGCAACCACCGCGGCCTGAAAGCCTGGAAGGAACAATACGGTGCCTCTACCGTTGATTCCTGGTTGCGCGGCTAAGCACTTGCGCCGTAAAAAAAAGCCCTGCGAATGCAGGGCTTTTTCATGAATAGCCGCTAAATGCAACGATGTTGGTCGATCAACTCGCTACTTGCCGGCTAACTTTTTGCTTAATCCTTTTGGGTATCTAAACATTTCCGCATGGGCATAAAGCCTGAAGTCACTAAAGTCTTCGATTAAAGTTTCAAGGCGCTACGCGCCGCCTGTATTTCATCCAGGCTGGCCTTATAAGCCTCGGCCTGCCCGGCGTAGGAAAGAACGTAGGCTTTATTGGCGTCCACTGCAGCGACCAAAGTTTGAGAAAGGACATGACGGCCGTTTTGCGTAATGGTGCAGGTGGTTTCCAGCGCCGACAATCGGCTCAAGGTCGTCGGATGAATCCGGTTGCAGACACTTTGATAGCCACCCTGAAAAAAGTCTTTTTGCACTGACTTGCGCATCTCCAGCAACACGCCTTCAAGGTTCACCTGGTGACCACTTTCCACTTGCGTCATGGTCAATTCCATCACCATCACCGGCGTGCCGCCCGAATCGACTTTCACCGCGCGCTGGCGGGAAACAGTGGAAGCGGCATCACTTGGGGCCATCTCTTCGACCTGCCAGCCCGCAGGCCAAATCATGACCGGCGCCTCTGCCCGGGCGCTGGCAACCCAGGACAGCATGCCAACCAGGACGAACACCGATGTACTGAATCGAATCATTGCAATCAACACTCGCGTTTTGAGCCGTGAAGTCTGAGCCCGGGCCGGCTGTCAGGCAATAGCCGACGCATTGGGTTTGGTGATGTCCGAACCCTTGCGTATCATTGTCGCCATTCGATAGCCCCGCTTATATTCCGGAGGGCCCATGAGCCTGCACGAACTGAACACCTTCCCCGGCGTCACCGCCCAACCTGATGCCGCGACGCAAAAATTTGTCTTCAACCACACCATGCTGCGGGTCAAGGACATCACCAGGTCGCTGGATTTCTACACGCGCATCCTCGGTTTTACTCTGGTGGAAAAACGCGATTTCCCGGAAGCCGAATTCAGCCTGTACTTCCTCGCGCTGGTCGATAAATCACAGATCCCGGCCGACGCCGCCGCGCGCACCGAGTGGATGAAATCAATCCCCGGCATTCTCGAACTGACCCACAACCACGGCACCGAAAACGACCCGGACTTCGCCTACCACAACGGCAACACCGACCCGCGCGGCTTTGGCCACATCTGCATCTCGGTACCGGACATCGTCGCCGCATGCGAGCGCTTTGAAGCACTGGGCTGCGACTTCCAGAAACGCCTGAACGACGGCCGCATGAAGAGCCTGGCGTTCATCAAGGACCCGGACAACTATTGGGTCGAAATCATCCAGCCTGCCCCGCTGTAAGCCTCACCGCAGAATCCCTTGTGGGAGCGGGCTTGCTCCGGGCGGCGTTCCGACGAAGGCGACTTATCATTCAGCATCTTAGTTGACTGACCCACCGCTTTCGCGAGCAGGCTCGCTCCCACAGAAAAGCCTGGCGCTTATCGAGGACCGGGATTGCTATTGGATCGAGATCATTCAGCCCGCACCGCCCTAAGCATCAGAGCAAAATCCCCTGTGGGAGCGAGCCTGCTCGCGAATGCGACTGATCATTCAATATCTTCGTTGACTAACCCACCGCTTTCGCGAGCAGGCTCGCTCCCACAAAGATCAATCCATTATTTGGATGGCGCAACACACAAAAAACCCCATGATCGCTCATGGGGTTTTTCTTTGCAGGAGCGAGCTTGCTCGCGATGATCATGAAATCGCCACGGGGTATCTGGCAGCCCGCGTTATCGTTGACGACCATCGCGAGCGAGCTCGCTCCTACAAGATTTTGTGTTTTCAGCCTTGGCGTTTATGCCGGGGCTGACGTGCGGATCAGATGATCGAAAGCGCTCAGGGAAGCCTTGGCGCCCTCGCCCACCGCGATCACGATCTGCTTGTACGGCACGGTGGTCACGTCGCCGGCGGCGAACACGCCCGGTGTCGAGGTTTCCCCACGGGCATCGACGATGATCTCGCCGCGCGGTGACAGCTCGATGGTGCCTTTGAGCCAGTCGGTGTTGGGCAACAGACCGATCTGCACAAAGATCCCCTCCAGCTCCACACTGCGCAGTTCGTCAGTCTGACGATCCTTGTAGCGCAGGCCGTTGACCTTCTGGCCATCGCCGGTCACTTCAGTGGTTTGCGCACTGGTGATCACGGTAACGTTCGGCAGGCTGTGCAACTTGCGCTGCAACACTGCGTCGGCGCGCAGTTGCACGTCGAACTCCAGCAGCGTGACATGGGACACGATGCCGGCCAGGTCGATGGCCGCTTCGACGCCGGAGTTACCGCCGCCAATCACTGCCACGCGCTTGCCTTTGAACAGCGGGCCGTCACAGTGCGGGCAGTACGCCACGCCTTTGTTGCGGTATTGCTGTTCACCCGGCACGTTCATTTCACGCCACCGCGCACCGGTCGCCAGGATCACGGTCCCGGCTTTGAGCCTGGCGCCGCTGGCGAATTGAATTTCATGCAGCTCGCCATTCGTGCCCGGCACCAGCTTGTCGGCACGTTGCAGGTTCATGATGTCCACGTCGTACTGCTTGACGTGTTCTTCCAGCGCCACCGCCAGTTTCGGCCCTTCGGTTTCCTGCACCGAAATGAAGTTCTCGATAGCCATGGTGTCCAGCACCTGGCCGCCGAAACGCTCAGCCGCGACACCGGTGCGAATGCCTTTACGCGCGGCGTAGATGGCCGCCGAAGCACCGGCCGGGCCACCGCCGACCACCAGCACATCAAAGGCTTGCTTGGCGCTGATCTTCTCGGCCTGACGCTCGATGCCGCTGGTGTCGATCTTGGCGATGATTTCTTCCAGGCCCATGCGACCCTGACCGAAGTTCACCCCGTTGAGGTAGATGCTGGGCACCGCCATGATCTGGCGCTCATCGACTTCGGCCTGGAACAGTGCACCGTCGATGGCGACGTGGCGAATGTTCGGGTTGAGTACCGCCATCAGGTTCAGCGCCTGGACCACATCCGGGCAGTTCTGGCAGGACAGCGAGAAGTAAGTCTCGAAGTTGAACTCGCCTTTGAGCGAACGGATCTGTTCAAGGACTTCGACACTGGCTTTCGAAGGGTGGCCGCCGACTTGCAGCAAGGCCAGCACCAACGAAGTGAATTCGTGGCCCATCGGGATGCCGGCAAAACGCAGGCTAATATCGGCGCCCGGGCGATTGATCGAGAACGATGGCTTGCGGGCATCGTCACCGTTGTCGAGCAAGGTAATTTGAGTAGAAAGACTGGCAACGTCTTTCAGCAGTTCGAGCATTTCCCGGGATTTCGCACCGTCGTCGAGGGAGGCAACGATCTCGATCGGTTGGGTGACCCGTTCCAGGTACGATTTCAACTGGGCTTTAAGATTGGCGTCCAACATACGGGCGATTTCCTTTACTGAATTTTTTGCATAAAAAAACGCCCGAGCGAATCTCGCCCGGGCGTTTCTATTGGGCGGTGCAGCTTACTGAGCAGGTGCGGTGTTCCGCCCCGGATTACGCGTCACAGACTTAGATCTTGCCGACCAGGTCCAGGGACGGAGCCAGAGTGGCCTCGCCTTCTTTCCACTTGGCTGGGCAAACCTGGCCCGGGTGAGCGGCAACATACTGGGCAGCCTTGATTTTGCGCAGCAGCTCGGAAGCGTCACGACCCACGCCGCCATCGTTCAGCTCGACGATTTTGATCTGGCCTTCAGGGTTGATCACGAAGGTGCCACGGTCAGCCAGGCCAGCTTCTTCGATCAGCACGTCGAAGTTGCGGGAGATCACGTGAGTCGGGTCGCCGATCATGGTGTACTGGATTTTGCCGATGGCTGGCGAAGTGTTGTGCCAGGCAGCGTGAGCGAAGTGAGTGTCGGTGGAAACGCTGTAGATCTCGACGCCCAGCTTCTGGAATGCGTCGTAGTTGTCGGCCAGGTCTTCCAGCTCGGTTGGGCACACGAAGGTGAAGTCGGCAGGGTAGAAGAACACGACCGACCACTTGCCTTTCAGGTCAGCGTCCGACACTTGTACGAAGTCGCCGTTTTTGTAGGCGGTAGCTTTGAACGGTTTAACTTGGCTGTTGATGATAGGCATCGTTGACTCTCCGTCAGGGGTTAAGAACTTGATGGCGTTCACTTTAACCACTCGACGGACGGTTGGCTCATTGGCAAACCTGATGCTGCTGATTGGCTTTCGCTATTAGCCAACAGTATTAATAGAAGAAAACGATCTTGTGGGAGCGAGCCTGCTCGCGATGGTCGTCAAACGTTGACACGTACCTCCTGAATGAACGCAGCGCCCTCACGTCCATCGCGAGCAAGCTCGCTCCTACAATGGTTTTTCGGTGAGGCGGGTCATGCCGAGAAACGGGCTGGCCTCGATGTAGCGCATGGCGGATTTCATGTCCTTCCAGCCCACATAGCTCATCAATGACTTCAAGTCCCAGCCGCTCTGATGTGCCCAGGAGGCAAAACCGCGGCGCAACGAGTGGCTGGTGTAGTGTTCGGCGGCGATGCCAGAACGCTCAAGCGCCTGACGCAGCAATGGGATCACGCTGTTGGCGTGCAAGCCCTCCTCGCTCAAATGGCCCCAGCGATCAATGCCGCGAAAAACCGCTCCGCGCACCAGAGCGGCCTCAGTGATCCAGGCGATGTATGCCTGCACCGGGCATAACCGCTGCAAGGCCGGGGTCTGGTAAGTCTTGCCGAGGTTTTCCCGGTCACTTTTACTGCGTGGCAGGTACAAGCTGATGCCGGAGCCGGCTGTGGCTTGCACATGTTCGACCTGCAAACGACACAACTCGTCGCTCCGGAAGCCTCGCCAGAAGCCCAACAGGATCAACGCCGTGTCGCGCCTGGCTCGCAACAACCCCGGTCGATCACCCTGCCTCAGTGCGGTTTGCGCTTCTCGCTCCAGGGATTCGATCACTTGTTCCAGATGCTGAAGCTGCAACGGCTCGGCCTGTTTCTCCTGGGCCGGATGCAATGCACGAATCCCCTTGAATACCTGGCGTACCACCGGCGCTTTCGTCGGGTCGGCGAAGCCCTGACTGTTGTGCCATTGCGCCAGCGCCGACAATCGCAGCTTCAAGGTATTGATCGACAGCACACCGGCATGGGCGACCAGATAACGCGCCACGCTGTCGCTGGTGGCCGGCAGAAATCCACCCCAGGTGACTTCGAAGTGCTCGATGGCTGCGCGATAGCTGCGACGGGTGTTGTCGCGCGTGGCGGCTTGCAGGTAACGGTCGAGCTCACTCATCGCAATGGCCTTGCGGGAAACCTGTGGGAGCGAGCTTGCTCGCGATGGTCGTGAACGATAACGCGTGAAACCTGATACCCAGCGGCGTCTGTGAATTCATCGCGAGCAAGCTCGCTCCTACAGGGGGTGTACACATGGAATATCTCAAAACCGCTTTAACACGGGGTAATACCAGTATATCCCGTGTCAATAACATGCTGTATTTAACTTTTATAATACAATGGTACAATGTGTATTTACGTAATACGTACCACATCACGAAATCGTAGGAGCAGTCATGGCCCGTGGCGGTGTAAATAAGGCAGTAGTGCAGGCTGCGCGTTTGGCGATCCTCGCTCGCGGCGAGAACCCCAGCATCGATGCAGTACGGATCGAAATGGGCAATACCGGCTCCAAGACCACGATTCATCGGTATTTGAAAGAATTGGGCGATGGCCCCGAAACGGCGGAAACAGAGCCTTCCGAGCCCATCGACGACGAGTTGCTGGCACTGGTTTCACGACTGGCACAACGCTTGAAGGAGCAGGCGCAAGCGCCGATCGATCAGGCTCGCGAAGCGTTCGAAACGCAACGTAAAGCGCTGGAAACGCAACTGGAAGAAGCCCGGGAAGCCAACACCGAACTGCATCAGCAGTACGAGATTCAGAGCCTGGCACTGACCCAGGAATCCGAGGCACTGCACGAAACCCGCGCCCTGCTGCAGACCGAGCAAACCCGCAATGCCGGGCTGAATCAGGCGTTGGCCGATTTTGAATTACGCTTGCAGGACAAAGACGAGCAGATCCGCTCGCTGGAGGAAAAGCACCTGCATGCGCGCGACGCGCTTGAGCACTACCGCAATGCCGTCAAGGAGCAACGCGAGCAGGAACACAGCCGCCATGAAAGTCAGGTGCAGCAGTTGCAGATGGAGTTGCGTCAGGCCCAGCAAAGCGCGCTGGTCCGACAGGATGAAATCACCCAGCTGCACCGCGACAACGAGCGTTTATTGACGGAAAATCGCGGCACCTTGCGCGAGCTGAGCCTGCTGCAGGAACAACTCAAGCAGAGCAACAACCGTCAGGATCAGTTGCTGGAGCAAACCACCCGTGTCGACGGCGAACGCACCCTCCTCCAGGAACGCTTGCGCGTCGCCCTGCTGGAAAGTCAGTCGCTTAAACAGAATGTCGATGAACAGGCACAGATCAACAAATCACTGGAAATCGAATTGACCAAGGCCCAGGCAGAGCTTGAAGAAAACGCGCGCCGGAACAAACCCGACCCACTGCCGGAATGAACACGCTCACAAAGACGCCTTCACATCCAACACCCCCGCTGGCTGACCCACCGCTTTCGCGAGCAGGCTCGCTCCCACAAGGGACAGTGGCGGAACACAAACATCATGAACCACACAAACTCCCTGTGGGAGCGAGCCGGCTCCGGGCGGCGTTCCGACGAAGAGGCCAGCACAGCCTACACCACTGCCATTGACCCACCGCTTTCGCGAGCAGGCTCGCCCCCACAAGGGATGATTAACCGGCGACCGGCGTACGCATGGTGACGAACTCTTCGGCGGCCGTCGGGTGTACGCCGATGGTTTCGTCGAAGTCGCGCTTGGTGGCGCCTGCCTTCAATGCGATCGCCAGGCCCTGCACGATCTCGCCGGCTTCCGGCCCGACCATGTGGCAACCCAGCACCTTGTCGGTCTTGGCATCCACCACCAGCTTCATCAGCGTGCGCTCCTGGCATTCGGTCAGGGTCAGCTTCATCGGCCGGAAACGGCTTTCGAAGATCACCACCTCATGCCCGGCATCACGCGCTTCTTCTTCGGTCAATCCGACGGTACCGATGTTCGGCAGGCTGAACACCGCCGTCGGGATCATCTTGTAATCCACCGGGCGATACTGCTCGGGCTTGAACAAACGCCGCGCCACCGCCATGCCTTCGGCCAGTGCCACCGGCGTCAGTTGAACGCGGCCGATCACATCGCCCAGGGCCAGGATCGACGGCTCGGCGGTTTGATACTGCTCGTCCACTTCGACGAAACCTTTCTTGTCGAGTTTGACCCTGGTGTTTTCCAGCCCGAGATTGTCCAGCATCGGACGCCGGCCCGTGGCGTAGAACACACAATCGGCCTCCAGCTGGCGACCGTCCTTGAGCGTCACTTTCAGGCTGCCATCAGCCTGTTTGTCGATACGCTCGATGTCGGCGTTGAATTGCAGGTCCATGCCGCGTTTGGTCAGCTCTTCCTGCAAATGCTTGCGCACCGAACCGTCGAAACCGCGCAGGAACAATTCACCGCGATACAGCAGCGTCGTTTGCGCGCCGAGACCGTGGAAAATCCCGGCGAATTCGACAGCGATGTAACCGCCACCCACCACCAGTACGCGCTTGGGCAGTTCTTTGAGGAAGAACGCCTGGTTGGAACTGATCGCGTGTTCATGCCCCGGAATTTCCGGGATCTGCGGCCAGCCGCCGGTGGCGATCAATATGTTCTTCGCCGTGAAACGCTCGCCGTTGATCTCGACGGTATGCGGGTCGACGATTTTCGCGTGACCTTCATGCAGGGTCACACCGCTGTTGACCAGCAGGTTGCGGTAAATGCCATTCAGGCGATTGATCTCGCGGTCCTTGTTGCCGATCAGCGTCGCCCAGTCGAACTGCGCCTCATCCAGACTCCAGCCAAACCCCGACGCCTGCTCGAAGTCCTCGGCGAAATGCGCGCCATAGACCAGCAACTTTTTCGGCACGCAGCCGACGTTTACACAGGTACCACCCAGGTAGCGACTCTCGGCCACCGCCACTTTCGCGCCGAACCCGGCCGCAAATCGAGCCGCCCGCACACCGCCTGAACCGGCGCCAATCACATAAAGGTCAAAATCGTGGGCCATTTGTCTATCTCCTCGGCAGGTGACCAGCATACCCGTGAGCGCTCGTTGGGCAAGCGCCGCCAATGAAAAAGCCACCCGAAGGTGGCTTTTCAATACAAGCAGGTCGAGCGCGCTATCAATACGCCTTACCGGTCTTGTAGAAGTTCTCGAAGCAGAAGTTGGTCGCGTCGATGTAGCCTTCGGCGCCGCCGCAGTCGAAACGCTTGCCCTTGAACTTGTAGGCCATGACGCAGCCGTTCTGGGCTTGCTTCATCAGGGCGTCGGTGATCTGGATTTCACCGCCCTTGCCTGGCTCGGTCTGTTCGATCAGGTCGAAGATGTCCGGGGTCAGGATGTAGCGACCGATGATGGCCAGGTTCGATGGCGCGTCTTCCGGTTTTGGTTTTTCGACCATGCTATGAACGCGGTAAATATCGTCGCGGATCATTTCACCGGCGATGACACCGTACTTGTTGGTTTCTTGCGGGTCGACTTCCTGGATGGCCACGATCGAGCAGCGGAACTGCTTGTACAGCTTGACCATCTGGGTCAGTACGCCGTCGCCTTCGAGGTTGACGCACAGGTCGTCCGCCAGCACCACGGCGAACGGTTCGTCGCCGATCAGCGGACGGCCGGTCAGGATCGCGTGACCCAGGCCTTTCATTTCGGTCTGGCGGGTGTAGGAGAACGAGCAGTTGTCGAGCAGTTTGCGGATGCCGACCAGGTATTTTTCCTTGTCGGTGCCTTTGATCTGGTTTTCCAGCTCGTAGCTGATGTCGAAATGGTCTTCCAGGGCGCGCTTGCCGCGACCGGTGACGATGGAGATTTCGTTCAAACCAGCGTCCAGTGCTTCTTCGACGCCGTACTGGATCAGTGGCTTGTTTACCACCGGCAGCATTTCCTTGGGCATGGCTTTAGTCGCTGGCAGGAAGCGAGTACCGTAACCGGCTGCTGGGAACAAGCATTTCTTGATCATATAAGTCCTTGAAAGGGCTGTGTGTACGAGTTTCGGCGCAGTCTAATCAGGCGGCGTGCACCTTACAATGCCCCGCGCTGGCTAACCGATGCCATCATAGAGAAATATTCTGGCGGATAGTTCCGCAAGAGGTGGTGTTCGTCCTTCGGCAACCTGTAAGTGATAGCAGAGACCGCCAGAATTGCACGCCCTGTCGACTGACAAACAATCACACCCCCCGCATCCTTCGACCCCCGCCGGGTTATTTGGCGCTATCATGGCGCACTTGAACCAGCCAACGAGGCAGATAGATGTCGGCAGCAAAAAGCGTCAACGGGTACCTGATCAACAAGGCAAAAGACGGCCAGTGGTGGATTGGCAACGCTGGGGGCGAAAATATCGTCGGGCCTTTTCCGACCGAAGCCATGGCGATCGAAGTGGCGTCGGTGCTGGAGCTGGAACACCCGGAACCTAAACGACGCGGTAAAGACAAGAACTGACATGCCCACAGCCCTGCCATTGCGCAGGGCTTTTTTGTGACTGCTGAAGAAAAGTGGCCTTTCGCTATAATTTTTTGCCCGCGGCGCTGTCACAGGCTTTGCCCATCACTATGACGATGACAACGACATGACCCGATTTTTGCCACTGATTGCGGTATTGGCCCTGAGTGGCTGCGCGACGTCCGAAACCACCTACCTCAACAACGGCGAACAAGGCCTGGCCATTGATTGCTCCGGGGAAGCCAATTCCTGGGCGGCCTGCTATGAAAAGGCCGATGCCTCCTGTGCCGGTACCGGTTACCGCATCGTGGGCACCGACGGCACGCCGGCCCCTGAGGAAAGCGACAAGACCCTGGGAGTCGACGTCGGCAACTACAAGAACCGTAGCGTGGTGGTGGTCTGCAAGTAAGGCGCCCTGCCCCTACCCATTGAATAGGGCTGGTTTCTCAGCCGGAAATGCACGCGGTCGCGGCATTGCGTACATCAAAGGGGCGCAGCGGTACGTTGGAGATACGTTCATGGAGCTTGATCCCGCTGCCGCCGGAGCGCTCTTCGATATCGAATACGGCGGCCGGCCCCGATGACAGTTTCTGCGGCACGATTACCCGAACCCCGTCTTTTTGTGGCTCGATCTGCAGCGCGCCGCGGCTACCGGCGAGTTTTTCGCTCAGGCATTGCGCGTATTCATGGGGTTTCTTGCCGGAAATCACGTTCATGGTGGGCAGGGTCTCGTTGATGTCCGAGACACTTGCGCAACCACCTGTCGCCAACGCCATTGGCAAAACCCACACACCCCACTTCATACGAAAGCTCCCGATAAAGACCCTCCGACAGCGCAGAGGCGGTTTTTCTCCGGGCGTTCATGCTTTTATCGCCCAAAGATTGCCGGATAACCGTTTTTAATTGTCAAAGCGGGCTTTTACAGCCAGATAATAACGGCTGCGGGCTGATAAACTGCGCCCATTGCCCACTGCTATCGTTTTGATTTTGTAGAAAAAGCCCTTCTGGAGGCGCCCATGAAATTTATCCACCAGCGCGAGCACCTCAACGAAGACGACATCGTCGTCATTCAATGCTCGCAGATGTGCAACATCCGTTTGATGAACGACGCCAATTTCCGCAGCTTCAAGAATGGCGGCCGTCACACCTACCACGGTGGCGCGTTCGACACCTTCCCGGCCCGCATCACTGCGCCGAGCACCGGTTTCTGGAACATCACCATCGACACGGTCAACCGCCGGGCGATCAGCGTGACCCGCAAACCGACCCTGACCCATTCGATCAAGATCATCCGCCGCTCCAGCTCGAAACTGAGCTGAGTGACGCCCCCCGCTCCTGAACAGAGCGTCAAACAGACAGGTATGACCGTGGCCCAGACAACCAAATACGTCATCAAATACAAGCTCAACGGCGAACGCCGCTTCGAATTCGCCCAACTGGAAAACGGCACCGAGGAAGAAGCCAAGGCGGCACTGGACGCTTTGCACGGCCAGGGCGAAGACGTCATCAGCGAAATCAGTGTGAGCAAAGCGCTGTAATGCCATCCGCATGTTGAAATTTGACCGCAAGCGCCGGAGTGTTCGCAAAGTCAGCGTTTTCTAAACTGGCCCCTCTATATCACGTGAGGCCCGGTAATGAGCGAGAACTACCTGAACAGGCTGGATTGGCCGTTGCTCGAGCAGCAGCTTGATCAGGATGGTTGCGCGGTCATCCCGTCGCTGTTGAGTCACAAGGCGTGTGATGACATCAGCGCCTTGTACGCCCAATCCGAGCCTTTTCGTTCGCAAGTGATCATGGCTCGTCATGGCTTCGGTCGTGGTGAGTACAAATACTTCCGATACCCGTTACCCGACCTCGTGGCCCGGCTGCGCACTTCGCTGTACCCGCGACTGGTGCCGATCGCCAATCGCTGGCATGAACAGATGGGCTTGCCGAACCGGTTCCCTGACACGCATGAAGCCTTTCTCGAACGTTGTCATGCCGCCGGTCAGGAGCGTCCGACACCCTTGTTGCTGCAATACGGGCCGCAGGACTACAACTGCCTGCATCAGGATCTGTACGGCGAACACGTCTTCCCGCTGCAAATAGCGATTCTTCTGTCAGAACCGGGTGAAGATTTCACCGGTGGCGAGTTCGTGCTGACCGAGCAGCGCCCGCGCATGCAGTCGCGCCCGCAGGTCATCGGCCTGAAAAAAGGTGACGGCCTGATCTTTGCGGTCAATCAGCGCCCGGTCAAAGGTGCACGCGGTTACTATCGAGTGACCCTGCGTCATGGCGTCAGTCGCCTGCACAGCGGAAAACGGCATACCCTTGGCATTATCTTCCACGACGCATCATGAACCCCATGAACCCGACCACCTTTGACCTGTTTGCCGACGAAGAGCCCGAGCAGCCACCTGGGCGCGAGCGGATCGGCGAACAATCCTGGGTCTTGAGAGGCTTTGCCCTGCCCTGGCTGGAGCGCTTGTTGCCTGCACTGGAGGCGGTACTGGCGACTGCGCCGTTTCGGCAGATGGTCACGCCGGGCGGTTTCACCATGTCGGTCGCCTTGAGCAGCTGCGGTACATGGGGCTGGACCACCGACCGCAGCGGTTATCGTTATACCCATAACGATCCGGAAACTGGCCGGCCCTGGCCACCCATGCCTGAGGTGTTCCTCCAATTGGCGCAAGCCGCGGCGCGGGAAGCGGGGTTCACGGAGTTTGTGCCGGACTCCTGTCTGATCAACCGCTATATCCCCGGTGCGAAAATGTCACTGCATCAGGACAAGGACGAGAAATCCTACGCGGCGCCTATTGTTTCGGTGTCACTGGGGCTGCCGGCCATGTTCCTGTTCGGTGGCTTTGAACGCGGTGATAAAAGCCAACGGGTGCCGTTGTTGCATGGCGACATCGTAGTCTGGGGCGGTGTCGATCGCTTGCGTTATCACGGCGTCCTGCCGATCAAGGATGGCCAGCACCCGCATTTGGGTCAGCAGCGAATCAACTTCACTTTTCGCACCGCTGGATGAAGCATTGGAGTTTGACCGCAAGCGCCGGAGTGTGGGCGTGTTGGCGAGTGGTTAATCTGCGGCAAACGGGTCAAAGGATGTAAAGCCATGACATGCCAATCGACAAAAATCAGCACCGAAAACGATCCACGCTGGGCCGCTGTTGTCGCCCGCGATCCGCAGGCGGACGGGCAGTTTGTCTACGCAGTGAAAACCACCGGGATCTACTGCAATCCCAGCAGTCTGGCACGCTTGCCCAAGCCGCAGAATGTCGAATTCTTCGATACCGCCGAACAGGCGCAGGCGGCGGGTTATCGTCCGAGCAAGCGTGCGGCTAAGGACCAGAGCGAGATGGCCGCCCGGCATGCGGCCACTGTGGCCGCCGCCTGCCGTCAGATCGAAATCGCCGAAGAGCTTCCTGCACTGAACGCGCTGGCGGAGGCCGCGGGCCTGAGCAGCTTTCACTTCCATCGGGTGTTCAAGGCCGTCACCGGCCTGACGCCCAAGGGTTACGCCGCGGCCCATCGCTCACGCCGGGTACGGGAGCGGCTGGCGGATGGCAGTTCGGTCACTGACGCCTTGTACGATGCCGGCTTCAATTCCAACGGGCGTTTCTATGAGGCGGCGGATCAGGTGCTGGGCATGAAACCCGCCGATTACCGCGCCGCCGGCCAGAACAACGACATTCGTTTTGCCGTCGGCCAGTGCTCCCTCGGGGCGATTCTGGTGGCGCAAAGTGAGCGCGGGGTGTGCGCGATCCTGCTGGGAGATGATCCGCAGCAACTGGTCTGCGATCTGCAGGACAAGTTTCGCCGGGCCAATCTGATCGGTGCCGATCAGGCCTTCGAACAGTTGATCGCCAGGGTCGTGGGTTTTATCGAAGCGCCGGCCCTGGGCCTGGACTTGCCGCTGGATGTGCGCGGCACGGCGTTTCAGGAGCGGGTCTGGCAAGCCTTGCGGGAGATTCCTGCCGGTAGCACTGCGAGTTACGCCGATATCGCTCAACGCATTGGCTCGCCGAAAGCGGTTCGCGCCGTAGCACAAGCCTGCGGCGCGAACAGCCTGGCGGTGGCGATCCCCTGCCACCGCGTGGTGCGCAGCGATGGCAATCTATCGGGATATCGCTGGGGTGTGGAGCGTAAACGGCAGTTGCTCGACCGAGAAAGCAACACCTAACCCTTGTAGGAGCGAGCATGCTCGCGATGGACGTCAACGATTACGTTGGTTATTTGGATAAACGCGGTGTCTTTGCGTTTTTCGCGAGCAAGCTCGCTCCTACAGGGGGTGTGCCCAATCAGCGATTCACATCCACCACAACCCGCCCACGCAATTGCCCGGCGAGCAAGCGTGGCGCCGCATCAATGGCTTCACTCAAGCCGATTTCGTGGCTGATCAACGGCAGCAGATCGAAGTCCAGATCCTGCGCCAGGCGACGCCACGCCTCTATGCGCTTGGCTTTGGGCTGCGTCACGCTGTTGATGCCGGCGAGGGTCACGCCACGCAAAATGAACGGTGCGACCGAAGCCGGGAAATCCATGCCCTGAGCCAGGCCGCACGCGGCGACGGTGCCGTTGGCCTTGGTGCTGGCACAGGCGTTGGCCAGGGTGTGGCTGCCGACCGAGTCGATGACCGCCGCCCAGCGTTCCTTGGCCAGTGGCTTGCCAGGTTCGGACAGTGTGGCGCGGTCAATGATTTCGCTGGCGCCCAATTGCTTGAGGTAGTCGTGTTCCGAGGTACGCCCCGTTGACGCGACCACCCTGTAACCGAGTTTGTTTAACAATGCGATGGCGAAACTGCCCACGCCGCCATTGGCGCCAGTGACCAGCACTTCGCCTTGCCCGGGCGTCACACCGTTATGTTCCAGCGCGAGGATGCACAGCATCGCCGTGTAACCGGCGGTCCCGATGGCCATGGCTTGCGCAGCGCTAAATGCCGTGGGCAGCGGAATCAGCCAATCGCCATTCAGGCGCGCTTTCTGCGCCAGACCGCCCCAATGCCCTTCGCCGACACCCCAGCCATTGAGCAGGACCTGGTCGCCGACCTTGTAGTCCGGATGCCCGGTGACTTCGACAGTCCCCGCCAGATCGATTCCCGGCACCATCGGGAATTTGCGCACCACCGGGCTGCTGCCGGTGATCGCCAGGCCATCCTTGAAATTCAACGTGCTGTACGCCACACGCACCGTCACGTCGCCTTCGGGCAGTTGATCGTCGTTGATCTGTTGCAGGGTGGCTCGGTAACCGCTGTCGTCTTTGTCGATCAAAATGCCTTGGAACATGACTGCCTCCGGTGGGTTCACCTGTTGTGGTGTGATTTAAATACCACATCGCAAAAAAATGCCGTACTCGACTTTAAGCCAATTCATGAAACGACCGGAGCTATAAACAAAACATGACTGGTCTTGGGTCAGTCATGCTGCTACAAATCCTGATCTACCGTCCCTGCCCGATTCCACCGTCGGAGAATACCCAAATGAGCCAATGGCCAGACACCCGCATTCTTGACCTGCTCGGTATTGAACTGCCGATCATCCAGGGGCCGATGGCCGGCGCCACCAACGCTGCCATGGTCATCGCGGCGAGCAACGCCGGTGGCCTGGGTTCCATGCCGGCAGCGATGCTGAGCATCGAGCAATTGCGCGAAGAGTTGAAGACGATTCGCCAACACACTCAGCGTCCGATCAACGTCAACTTCTTCTGCCATCAACCGCCGCCGGCCGACGAGCAGCGGGCGCAAGACTGGAAGAACCTGTTGGAACCCTATTACCGCGAATTGGGCGTCGACTTCGATGCGCCGACACCGGTGTCCAATCGTGCACCATTCGATGCCGCAGGCTGCGCAGTGATCGAGGAGTTTCGCCCGGAAGTCGTGAGTTTCCACTTCGGTCTGCCGGAAAAATCCCTGCTGGAGCGGGTGAAGGTTACCGGGGCAAAAGTGCTGTCCTCGGCCACCACGGTCGAAGAGGCCATCTGGCTTGAGCAACATGGCTGTGACGCGATCATCGCCATGGGTTACGAAGCGGGCGGGCACCGCGGGATGTTTCTGAGCGATGACCTGAGCAGCCAGGTCGGCACGTTCGCACTGGTGCCCCAGGTCGTCGATGCGGTGAAAGTGCCGGTGATCGCCGCTGGCGGTATTGCCGATGCACGCGGTGTGGCGGCCGCGTTCATGCTCGGCGCTTCGGCGGTGCAAGTCGGGACGGCGTATTTGTTTACCCCGGAAGCCAAGGTCAGTGCGTCGCATCACAAAGCGTTGCGTACAGCGAAAGAAAGTGAGACTGCCGTCACCAACCTGTTCACCGGGCGCCCGGCGCGCGGGATTCTGAATCGGGTGATGCGCGAACTTGGACCGATGAGCGCCAAGGCACCGGCCTTCCCGCTGGCCGGTGGCGCGCTGATGCCGTTGCGGGCCAAGGGTGAAGCCGACTTCAGCAACCTCTGGGCCGGACAGGCGTTCACCCTGGGGGTTGAGTTAACGACTGCGGAACTGACCCGGCAGTTGGCCGAGCAAGGCTTGGCGAAACTACTTCGCCGCTGAACAAGCAAAAAACCCTGGGGATGAGGGATTTTTCTGTGGCGAGGGGATTCATCCCCGTTCGGCTGCGCAGCAGACGCAAACTCGTTTAATACAGCTGAAAAAGCGAGGGCCGCTACGCGCCCCAACGGGGATAAATCCCCTCGCCACAGTTAGACGCTCACATCCAGCTCAAAGCGCTCCGAATACAGCACATTCCGTTCACAGGCATTTCGCTATATATTTAAATACATAGCGATTACCCCCTTGCAACATTCGCCTGTAACGGAGCCGTTTCATGACCCTGCGCGCCTCACGTTTTGCCCCGACTTGCCTGGCAACCCTGCTTGCTTCATTTACCCTCGGCGCCGCCCAGGCCGATGAAGTCCAGGTCGCTGTCGCCGCCAACTTCACTGCGCCGATTCAGGCGATCGCCGCCGACTTCGAAAAAGACACCGGCCACAAACTGGTGACTTCGTTCGGTGCAACCGGTCAGTTCTATACCCAGATCAAGAATGGCGCGCCGTTCGAAGTGTTCCTGTCGGCGGACGACACCACCCCGGACAAACTGGAAAAGGAAGGTGACACCATCAAGGGTTCGCGCTTCACCTACGCCGTTGGCACTCTGGCACTGTGGTCGGCCAAGGAAGGCTATGTCGATGCCAAGGGCAATGTCCTGAGCGACAACCAGTACAGGCATCTGTCCATCGCCAACCCGAAAACCGCGCCTTATGGCTTGGCAGCCACTCAAGTACTGGCCAAACAAGGCCTGACCGACACGGTCAAGGACAAGATCGTTGAAGGCCAGAACATCACCCAGGCCTACCAGTTCGTGTCCACTGGCAACGCCGAGTTGGGCTTCGTGGCCTTGTCGCAGATCTACAAAGACGGCAAAGTCACCGGCGGCTCGGCCTGGATCGTTCCGGCCGACCTGCATGACCCGATCAAACAAGACGCGGTGATTCTCAACAAAGGCAAGGACAATCCGGCCGCCAAGGCGCTGGTTGACTACCTCAAGGGCCCGAAAGCCGCTGCTGTCATCAAATCCTACGGTTACCAACTCTAAATGACGCTGACGAGTGCCGATTTCTCCGCTATCTGGCTGACCCTGAAACTGGCGTCCCTGACGACCGTCATCCTCTTGGTGATCGGCACTCCGCTGGCGTTGTGGCTCTCGCGCACCCAATCCTGGTTGCGCGGTCCGGTCGGGGCGATTGTTGCCCTGCCCCTCGTACTGCCGCCCACGGTGATCGGTTTTTATCTGTTGCTGGCGCTCGGCCCGAACGGGTTCGTCGGCCATTTCACCCAGTCTCTGGGGCTTGGCACCCTCACCTTCAGTTTTGCCGGGTTGGTCATCGGCTCGGTGTTGTACTCGATGCCGTTCGTGGTCCAGCCGCTGCAAAACGCCTTTTCAGCCATTGGCACTCGCCCGCTGGAAGTGGCCGCGACCTTGCGCGCCAATCCCTGGGACACCTTTTTCAGTGTGACTCTGCCCCTGGCCCGCCCCGGCTTCATCACTGCGGCCATCCTGGGTTTTGCCCATACCGTGGGCGAGTTCGGCGTGGTGCTGATGATCGGCGGCAACATTCCCGACAAGACCCGCGTGGTCTCGGTGCAGATCTACGATCACGTCGAGGCGATGGAATACGCCCAGGCCCATTGGCTGGCCGGGGCGATGCTGGTGTTCTCTTTTGCGGTCCTGCTGGCGCTGTACTCCAGCCGCAAAACCAAAGCGGGCTGGAGCTGATCGATGATTCAAATGCGCCTGAAGTTGAGTTACCCGGGGTTCGCCCTGGATGTCGATTTGCAGTTGCCCGGCCGCGGCGTTACGGCCCTTTATGGACATTCCGGTTCGGGCAAGACCACTTGTCTGCGTTGTATTGCAGGCCTGGAACGCGCCGATCGGGGGTTTATCAAGGTCAACGATGAAATCTGGCAGGACAGCGACAAGAAGCTTTTCGTCGCCCCCCACAAACGTGCGCTGGGTTACGTGTTTCAGGAAGCCAGTCTGTTCCCGCATTTGTCGGTACTGGCCAATCTGGAATTCGGCCTCAAACGCATCCCGAAACACCAGCGCCGGGTCGACATGGCCCACGCCACCGAATTGCTCGGGATCGGCCACCTGCTCGATCGCCATCCGCAACACCTCTCGGGTGGTGAACGACAACGCATCGGCATCGCCCGCGCCCTGCTCACCAGCCCGAAACTGTTGTTGATGGATGAACCGCTGGCGGCGCTGGATGCCCGGCGCAAAGGTGAAATCCTGCCTTACCTGCAACGGCTCCACGATGAACTGGACATCCCGGTGCTGTACGTCAGTCATTCCCAGGATGAAGTGGCGCGTCTGGCCGACCATATTGTGTTGCTCAGCGACGGCAAGGCGCTGGCCAGCGGCCCCATCGGCCAGACCCTGGCCCGCCTCGACTTGCCCTTGGCGCTGGGCGATGACGCCGGCGTGGTGATTGAAGGGTGTGTCAGCGCCTATGACGCTCACTACCAGTTGCTCACCCTGCAACTGCCCGATACGGACCTGCACATTCGCGTGGCACACACGCCGATGGCGGCGGGCCAGGCGTTGCGCTGCAAGGTTCAGGCGCGGGACGTGAGCTTGAGCCTGCACAGCGCCGAACACAGCAGCATCCTCAATCGTCTGCCGGTCACGGTGGTCAGTGAACTGGGTGCCGACAACGCCGCCCACGTACTCGTGCGCCTGGAGGCGGCGGGCACGCCACTGTTGGCGCGCATCACGCGCTTTTCCCGCGACCAGCTGAACGTGCATCCGGGCCAGCAGCTCTGGGCGCAGATCAAGGCCGTGGCCGTCCTGGCATAGGCGTAGCAATCCGGGTAAACGCGCGGGCACGTCTGCTGTGGCGTGAGGTCAATGGCTTTAACGCCCCAGGATTCCTTGCCCAGGACTATCGCCATGCCCGATGCGCTACCGCCTGATTTGCATTACGTCGACGATACCCAGCCCGGTATCACCCGCCGGAAACTGCGCGGCAAGTTCTGCTACGTCGATCCGGCTGGCCAGCGCATTACCGACCCGGACGAGATTCAGCGCATCAATTCCCTCGCGGTGCCGCCGGCCTACACCGATGTTTGGATCTGCGCAGACCCTCGGGGCCATCTGCAAGCCACCGGCCGCGATGCGCGCGGTCGCAAGCAGTACCGCTATCACCCGCGCTGGCGCGAAGTGCGCGACACCGACAAGTACTCACGCCTGCGGGATTTCGGCCTGGCCCTGCCGAAACTGCGCAAGCAGCTGGAAGCGTTATTGGCCGCACCGGGCTTCAGTCGCGACAAGGTCATGGCCACCGTCATCACCTTGCTCGATGCCACGTTGATCCGTGTCGGCAATACTCAATACGCACGGGACAATCGCTCCTATGGCCTGACCACCTTGCGCAGTCGTCATGTGGAAATCAACGGCAGCGCGATCCTGTTCCAGTTTCGCGGCAAGAGCGGCGTCGAACATCAAATCACCGTAAAGGATCGGCGCCTGGCGCGGATCATCAAGCGTTGCCAGGACATTCCGGGGCAAAACCTCTTTCAATACCTCGATGAAAACGGCGAGCGGCACACCATCACGTCCAACGACGTCAACAGTTACCTGCAAACCCTGACCGGTGCCGACTTCACCGCCAAGGACTATCGCACCTGGGCCGGTAGTGCCCTGGCGCTGGCGGTGTTGCGCACATTGCAGTGGCAGCCGGAATCGGAGGCGAAACGGCATGTGGTGGAGATGGTAAAAAACGTTGCCAGACAGTTGGGCAATACCCCAGCGGTGTGCCGCAAATGCTATATCCATCCGGCGGTACTCGAGAGCTTTCTGCTGGGCGCCCTGGCCGAATTGCCCCGGCCGAGAACCCGCAAAGGCTTGCGCGCCGAAGAAGTCGGCCTGGCGATGTTGCTGGAGAAACTGGCATCTGAACCGACGAATTGACCCGCCTATTTTTTGCACGATTACAAATGACTTCTATAGTTGATCTGTACACGAATCAGCTGCGGTGAAGCCATGGAAGACATATTCGTCGTCAAGCGTTGCAACAAGATCATCATTCATGGCCGCCGGGCAGGAGAAACCGGTCACCCACCCCCCGATGCCGCTGTCTGGTACCGCATAAACGATACCCGCACCCAAGGTTTCATCGGTGACGGCTACGATCTTGAAGAAGACGCCCAACGCGTCTGCCGCCAGCTGAATGCCAGATCACAAGTCACGGCCCGACAAGGCTGAGGAGCCTTGGCGTGCCTATTACGGGTCTATAATGAAGAGGGCTGAAGTGTGTAGGAGCGAACCTGCTCGTGATGGACTGAAGAGTGCCGCGTTCAGTCAATCGACACACGTCATCGTTAACGACCATCGCGAGCATGCTCGCTCCTACATTGGCAGGCCCTGCCAGGTGTCTTCAACGGAGGTGTTTCCCATGTCCGAAAAAGAGTCCATCACCACCCTGCTTACCCTGCTTGATTCCCGTCAGGTTCGCTTGGCTGCGGCATGCAAGGAAATCGCCGATTGGGTCGATCATCAAGGCGGACACCCGACTGCCCTGAGAATTCGTGATCGCCTGAACGACATCGAAAAGGATACACCGCTGATCCGCAACACCTTGTCGTCGCTCAAACCTGTCGAGCCACCGCTGCCACGGTTCAGATGAGTCGATCCGGACAGTCGATGCCAAGATACGGGCTGACAATGCAGGCATGATCGGCGACATTCTCGTCACCGCATGTATGCCTGCCCGATGATTTCGTGCTTCACCCCGAACCCAGCCAGGCGCTGGGATTTTTTTTGTGCCCAAGGCAGGCAACGAACGTCACCACGCGCGCGGGGTCCAACGATCACACGTCACGAGGAGACGTCCCGATGGTTACTCACTTCAAAGTCAGCGGGCATCTGGCCTGCGGCCACAAAGGCAACAAGCTTATCTCGACCCGTGAACTCAACCGGGTCAAATGCAGAAGCTGCCGAAATACCGAAGTGTACAAAGAGGCGCGCAAAGCCCAACGCAACGCCGCCCGACGCGCAGCGCGCAAAACCAAAGTCACCCAGACCGTTACCGACTGGCGCCAGAGCTGGACCGAGCGCCTGACCGCCCTGCCCGGGCTGCAAAGGCTGCCCCGTGGCTTTACCGGCCAACCTTTCGTATGACCGACAACTTCGGCGGTCGAGTCGATTCGACCCGACCGCCCGAGGCGTGCGAACCGGAAAATGGATTGAACGAGAACGCTGATTGCTTTGCCCAACCTTTAGGTCCGCGCACACATGCGCAGGACACCATTGGCGAGTAAATCGGTATGAACAGTAGACTTCTGCTTCTGATCGGCAGCCTGTGCCCCAGCCTGGCCATGGCACAGGGCTGCGATGTCATCACCCGCTCCCAGAGTCCTTCCGTCCCGGTGATCGAGTCCCACACCTGCTATGAATACGAAAACATGCCGGTCGATGCCATCGATTGGTCATGCAGCAACGAGAGCAAGGAAATGCTCACCAGCACCAAGAAAAAAGTCGCTCGGTGCGGCGATCAGTACAAGGCCACGTGCCTGGGCAGATTGACCCCGGAGTCGCTGGCCAATCCCCAGTCCACCAGCAAGGACAAGGACAGCAAATCGCTGAATATTCCCGCGAATGCCCAAGTCGCTACGTATTACTACAACGCGGAAAACCTGGCGCAATCGAAGATCGATTGTGAAACCGGTGGTGGCAGCTGGAAAGTCAAATAGCCGGATCGGGCTTTTCAGACGTTGTATTCATGCAAGCTGGTTGCAGAATCTCGCGCAATGTCATGCGCTTGAAGGCCTCGACCAATCCCCGTCCTTCCTCAGGCGCGCAGGAGATCGCCAGGCGCATGGTCGCCTCACCCAGATGCCAGATCAGAAACGCCGACTCCCGGACCTGCCGAGGATCGCTGTGCGGATAGACCCGCAGCATCGCCTCGGCCAATAAACCACCGGCAACGCGACTCTCCTCCAGTTCCAGCGCCAACAGCTGTTTGTCGGCCTGCATGCCTGACCAGATGTCACGCATCGCCGGGGTTGCCAACACGATCTCGCAATACTGATCGAGCAAATCCGAATAGGCCGCTTGCAACCCCGGGACATCCTTGACTGCCCCCAACGCGTCCTCGATACAGCGACGGCTTTCGGCGTTGTAGCGTTCGGCCAACGTGCGAATGACCGAGCTTTTGTCGGGAAAATACTGATAAAGGGAGCCGATGGAAATCTCGGAACGCTCGGCAATCTCGCTCATCTTGAGCTGATCGCTGCCCTTGTCTGCGATCAATTGCGTAGCCACGGCGAGAATGCGCTCCTGGCGTTCGCGGCTGCGTTGCTGCGTGGGATTGCGCCGAATCGGCTCTGAAAGAGGCTGTTCAAGCACCTCGCTGGTCTTTTTGCCCACGGTCGCCTTCCCGTTCAATAAACATGACATTGACTCACCTTAGCATCGCACACCGGTGCGCCCAATAGGCGATGGCCGTACGTCGGGCTTTACCTTCCAGTGATTGACGCCAAAACATGAGGGTCTATCATCTTTTTAAACATGAGCATCACTCATATTGTCAAGGGAGATGAACGCGATGAACAACCATCAGCAAACCATTCTGATTCTCGGCGCCACCGGCAAGACTGGACGGCGCATTGCCCAGCGGCTCGAAGCGGCCGGACAGCCCGTGCGACTGGGCTCCCGTGGCGCCACCCCGCCTTTTGACTGGGAAAACCGTTCGACTTGGGCGGCTGCCCTGGAGGGCGTTCAAGCCGCGTACATCTCCTTTCAACCGGACCTCGCGGTGCCCGGTGCCCTTGAGACGGTCCAGGCGTTCACGGCCCAGGCGGTAAATAGTGGTGTCGGCAAACTGGTGTTGTTGTCGGGTCGCGGTGAGCTCGAAGCGGAACAGGCCGAACGCGTGGTGCAAAACAGTGGCGTCGACTGGACCATCCTGCGTGCCAGCTGGTTCTGCCAGAACTTCAGCGAAGCGCACTTTCTTGAACCGATCCTGCAAGGCGAACTGGCCTTGCCCGTCGGTGACATCGCTGAGCCCTTTGTCGACGTCGAAGACATCGCCGAGATCGCGGTCGCCGCGTTGACCCAGCCCGGGCATTGCGGCCAGCTCTACGAGCTGACCGGACCAAGGGCACTGACCTTCGCCGACGCCGTCGCCGAGATCGCCCGGGCGACAGATCGCGATATCGGTTTCGTCGCAGTGCCGCCGGACGCCTATCGCCAGGCACTGGAGCAGGAACAGTTGCCGGCTGAGTTGGTGGACCTGGTGTTGTATCTGTTCACCACAGTACTCGACGGCCGCAACACGCCCGTTACCGATGGTGTGCAACGAGCACTGGGACGGCCGGCGCGAGACTTTTCCGATTATGTCCGACGCACCGCTGAGACGGGGATCTGGAACCATCAGGGTTGAGTACCGACGTACTGCATTGGCGACAATCGGCTTCCTCGACTAGGGTCACCTTCGTGTCGAACTGCGATGCCTTTATTGGCAGGAGCCTGATAAGGAGGAAACAATGTCATCCATTCGTAGTGCGGAACAAACCTATCGCCAGTGGTCCAGCCCGATCCTGCTCGAACTCAAGGAGCGAGAACATCAACTGGCCCCGTCAGACCGCGAGGCGCTGCAAAATATTCTGCTGGAAAGGAGGCTGATTAATAGCGGCAATCCTAACGGCAGCGATCGACGCAAGACAGAACCTGGCACTGGCGGTTGAGCCGGACGTAGTAGATAGCACATATGCCAAAAGCCCGGCTAAACACCGGGCTTCCTGTTTTCCGCTCGTCAGGCGCTCAGCACCTTTCCCCTCACCGCTCTTCCAACGCTGTACACCCCTTTGTTCGGAAGACTCAAATGATGAACAGAAAAATGGCTGCGCTCACGTTGGCGGGTCTGATGTCGAGCTGCTCGTTTTTTACACTGGCTGGCGAGACGACAAAACAGGGATCCGCTGTTCCCCCTGCTGCGATTCCCGGACTCAACCAGGCTCAGGGCGCTGAGTCCAACGAGGAAAAGGCCGATAAAATTGGCGAGGAAGCGGCAGGCTCGAATTCCGGTGCCGATTCGCAAGCCCTGGAAAAAGAAGCGGAGTCCTCGAGTCACTCGAAGGACGACGGGGACAACCAGGGAAGTAGCGACTCGGAAGGCTGAGTACTCTCACCGCTCAACCCGCTCTATAATGCTCCCTGACTTCTGCACTCCTGTAGTCGGGAGTTTTTCCTTGGCTGCGATTTACTGAGCAACCTTCGCTGCACATCCTGGGCTAGTCTTCCTCTCTTGAGTGAAAACGTACGACCACTCCTTATTCCATTGCCTTTTGAGGGTTCGTAAACGTGAAAGGCAAATTGATTGGCACTACTGTCGTCGTGACCCTACTGGCTGCCGTGACTTACGGGTTGAGCACGTGGGAGTCCAACAAGAACCGTCGACAGGAAGCACTGTGCAAAGTTGCGCAAGAGCATCTCAAGACCGTGCAGATCCAGGCACGCGCCATGGCAACCGGTTTGTCCGTCGAAGGCTATGCCGAAGCGGAAAAAGCCGAGGTGGGCAAACTCATCACCGCGCTGGATACCGCCAACACCAAAGAGGAAGTGGAAGCTGTCATCACGGAGCACTCCGCCACCGTCCAGGCGCAGGTTGCCGCAACGGATGCGGAAGTGAAATCCCGGGGCGACCAACCCTTTCTTGGACAACAGCTCAAGGAGCAGCGGATAACGACTGACGTGAAGCTGGAAATCCAGCGCGCCGAGAAGGCGGTCAGTACGGCGTGTGAATGAGGTGTGGGGCTGCATCTGAAAATTGCGGCCCGGAAACAAACAAGGGTTTGCATTAGCTTTCGCTCGCAAACCCTTGATTTTAGATGGTGCCCGAAGCCGGAATCGAACCGGCACGCCCTTACGAGCGGGGGATTTTAAGTCCCATGCGTCTACCAGTTTCGCCATTCGGGCGGTAGCGCGGTGAATCAGAGGGGGGGAATATATACATCCCGTCCCGGTGAAGCAAGGTCGGGAGTGCGATTTTCAAGACTAAATCTTGCTGATTCCGAAAATAAAAAACTTCGCAAATCATGGACCTACGAAGTTTTCTTGCAGTGATCGACAAAGTCGGTACCAAACCGCTGCCGGGAGGTTCTGCAATCCATCGAGAAATCCCGAAATTTCAATAGCCTGGCGCTTACACTCCCCCCGCACCGTCAAGAAACAAGTCCTCGCCGAACACAGGTATCGTCGCCACGTGTGAGTGAAATCGACAGAGGTCTAAACCTTTGGGCGAGGGAGTGATTCAACGGGTTATCAAGAACGGGTTCCCCACGGAAATTGCGACACTGGCCAACGCCTATACTTTAACTATCATGGGCGTCGGTAGCGACGATATTTCGCAATGCAACGCCTGCCGCATTATCCTTTTTTCACTATCTCTAACCCGTTTGGATTGGCGTCGGCAGGCCATTGTCGAAGCCTTTTAAGGCCATATGAATGAAGTCTTCCGCGAAGCGCTCACCCAGTGCCCCGCAGCGCAAGGAGTTGACACCCAGCACCCTTCCATTTGCCGTGGTCGGGATCGGTGCCTCCGCTGGCGGACTGCAAGCGCTCAAGTCGTTTTTTGAACACATGCCCGCTGACAGCGGCATGGCCTTTGTCGTCATTCTTCATCTATCGCCTGATCACGAAAGCATCGCGGACCGGATTATCCAGGACGTCACCCAAATGCCGGTCCACCAAGTGACTGACACGATTGGCATTGAAATAAACACCGTGTACGTCATCTCTCCGGCCCATGACCTGACGATGAACGATGGTTATCTTTCGGTGACATCCTCGCAGCGACCACCTGGATCACACATCGCCATTGACCTGTTCTTCCGGGACTTGGCGGATGTGCACAAGGAGCGGGCCTTTTGTGTGGTGCTCTCGGGCACCGGCTCCGATGGCGCGGTCGGTCTGTCGCGGATCAAGGAGCAAGGGGGGATTACACTCGTGCAGGCGCCGGAAGATGCCGAGTTCGACGGCATGCCGCGGGCAGCCATCGACACGCAAATGGTCGATCTGGTGCTGCCTGTCGTGGAGATGCCGCAAAAATTGCTGGAGCTTTGGCGCAACTCGCAAGCCATCACCCTGCCGACCGCCAATGACCCGGAATTCAAGGCCCTGCCACCGTCCACCGAACGCGACGTCGCCCTCGCCGAACAACTGCTACAGGACATTTTGCAGCAATTGCGCGTGGGTACTGGCCACGACTTCAAACACTACAAGCGTGCAACGGTACTGCGTCGCATTGAACGCCGCCTGCAAGTGACCGCTCAACCGGACTTGGCTGCCTACTACCAATACCTGCAAACCCACCCGGAAGAAACCAAGGCATTGCTGGGCGACATGCTGATCGGCGTCACCAATTTCTTCCGCGACCGCGATGCGTTCGAGGCACTGGAACGCGATGTCATTCCGAACCTGGTCACTTCGCTAAGAGAAACCCTGCCGTATCGAGAAGAAATCCGTGTCTGGTCGGCCGGCTGCTCGACGGGCGAAGAAGCCTACAGCCTGGCCATCCTGTTAAGCGACCAGCTGACGCTAGAAGCCAATCCTGCCAAGTTGCAGATCTTCGCTACCGACATCGATGATCGTGCCATAGCCTTTGGCCGTGCCGGCGCCTATCCCGAAGCGATCGTGACCGACGTTCCCCCTTCGCGTATGCGTCAGTACTTCTCACGGGAAAACCTGCACTATCGCGTGCGCAAGGAAATCCGAGAAAAAGTGCTGTTCGCCAAACACAGCCTGTTGCTGGATCCGCCGTTCTCTCAAATCGATCTGATCGTCTGCCGAAACCTGCTGATCTACCTCGACCGCGAAGTGCAGCGTGACATCATGCAGATGTTCCATTTTGCCTTGAGGCCGGGTGGCTATTTGTTTCTGGGCACTTCCGAGTCTGCTGATGGTTGCCTGGACCTGTTTACCCCGGTGGACAAGCGTAACCGCATCTTCCGCGCCAAAAGCGTTTCGAGCAGCGTCCGGCGTGCGCCGGCCATGCCGCGGGGTGGCTATGCACGGACCACAGCTGCCGTCAGCCCCATTGAAGCGACGGTGCCACGCAAAGTCTCTTACGCCGATATTCACCTGCGAGCGCTGGAAAAGGCCGCCCCGCCGAGCATCATTGTCGACAGTAACGCCAACATCCTGCACATGAGCGAAGGCGCCGGGCGTTTCCTGCGCTACGTTGCCGGTGAGATTTCCCGCAATCTGCTGACGCTGGCTCACCCGGACCTGCGCCTGGAAATCCGCACTACCCTGTTCCAGGCAAACCAGGCGGGGGTCCCGGTCACCTCCCGCAAAGTCCGCTTCGAGCGTGATCGGAATAACTACCTGATCGACCTGACGGCACACCCGTTCAACGATGAAAAAACAGACACCGACTGTGTGCTGGTGACCTTCGAGGAGCGCAGTGTCGACCCTCAAGACCCGCGGGATGTCGCCGCCAATCAGACTGAAAACCAGATGCTGGTCAACCTTGAGCATGAGCTGCAGCGTACCAAGCTGCACTTGCAGGAAACGATCGAGCAGTCGGAAGTCTCCAGCGAGGAACTGAAGGCCTCGAACGAGGAAATGCAGGCCATCAACGAAGAGCTGCGTTCAGCCACCGAAGAACTGGAAACCAGCAAGGAAGAATTGCAGTCGATCAACGAAGAGTTGCTGACGGTCAACTTCGAGCTCAAGACCAAGGTTGAAGAAACCGACAAGATCAACGACTACCTCACCAACCTGATTGCCTCGACCGACATTGCCACGGTATTCGTCGATCGCAACATGCGCATCCGCTGGTTCACACCTCGGGCCACGGACATTTTCAGCATGCTGCCGGTCGACACAGGACGCTCGTTGCTGGACATCACCCATCGGCTCGATTATCCGGAAATGACCGAGGATGCCGCGACCGTCTTCGAATCGCTGAACATGATCGAGCGTGAGGTCAGCAGCAACGACCAGCGCTGGTATATCGCCCGCCTCCTGCCCTATCGTTCCAGCGAGGATCACATCGACGGCACGGTACTGACCTTTATCGACATTACCAAGCGTCGCACGGCGGAAGATGAGTTGCGCCTGAATGAAGAACGCATGCGCCTGGTCGCCGAAAGCACACACGATTTCGCCATCATCATTCTCGATGAGCATGGCGTGATTACCGACTGGAACACCGGCGCCGAGCTGATATTCGGCTACACCAAAGCGGAAGTGCTCGGCGCTTATTACGACCTTATCTTCTCGCCCGAGGATCGTGCCGCCGGCATACCTGCGCTGGAATTGAAAGCAGCCCGCGAGCAGGGTCGCGGCGAAGACGAACGCTGGCACCTGCGCAAAGATGGCAGCCGCTTTTATTGCAGCGGTGAAGTCACGCTGCTAAAGGGAGAGAACCTGGAGGGCTACGTCAAAATTGCCCGTGACCTGACCGGTCACAAGCGCATGCACGACGAACAAAGCCAGAAGCTCGCCGAAACCCAATCCAGCAGCCACCTCAAGGACGAGTTCTTTGCGGTGATGTCCCACGAGCTCAAGCACCCGCTCAATCTCATACAGCTCAATGCCGAACTGCTGCGCCGCCTGCCCGTCACCAAAACCGCCGGCCCGGTCATGAAAGCCGTGAACACCATCTGCGATGCCGTTTCGAGTCAGGCGCGGATCATCGACGACCTGCTGGACGTCGCCCGGGTGCGCACCGGCAAACTCAAGCTGAAAAAGCAGGCAGTGGACCTGGGGCGGATTCTCCAGGATATCTACACCGTGGTAATCAATGACCAGCATCCGTGCGAGGTCACGCTGCACGTACCGCAGCCGCCCGAGCCGCCGTTGGTGGTCGATGCCGACAGCACGCGCCTGGAACAGATCGTCTGGAACCTGGTGAATAACGCGTTGAAGTTCACGCCCAAGGAGGGTCGTGTCGAGCTGGTCGCCCATCGCGTCGAGGACATGGCCCAGCTGGACGTCATCGATAGCGGCGTGGGACTTGAAGGGGACAACCTGCACAAGGTGTTTGACCTCTTCAGCCAGGCGGACAACCAGCACACCAGCCATCAGCGTGAAGGCCTGGGCATAGGCCTGTCGTTGGTGCGGCAACTGGTGGAAGCTCATGGCGGCTCGGTGGATGTCACGTCCGAAGGCATTGGCCGAGGCTGCACCTTTACCATCCGGCTACCGCTTTCCCAGCCCTCACAGCAGCCTGGCGAACAACCGGCCGTCGCAGAACCGGGACGTCTGGTCGGCCAGAAAGTCCTGCTGGTGGAAGACTCTCGAGACGTCATGGACGTCCTGCAGATGCTGCTGGAAATGGAAGACGCCCACGTGGAGGCTTTCAATGATCCGTTGCAAGCCCTCAAGGCCGCGAAGGACAGCAACTATGACGTCATCATTTCGGACATCGGGATGCCTGCCATGGATGGCCATCAATTCATCCAGGCCATTCGACAGTTTCCCCAACTCAAACACACGCCGGCCATCGCCCTTACAGGCTATACAAACAGCAATGACCAGAGAAAAGCCAGGCAGTCCGGATTCAACTACCACGTGAGCAAACCGGTTTCCCATGATGACTTCATCGACATCATCGACGAGGCTTGCAACGCTCGGCCTTATTGAAGTGACTGGATCGTTAGATGAAGATTAACCTGTGGCGAGGGAGCTTGCTCCCGTTGGACTGCGCAGCAGTCCTTTTTTTGGGGCCGCTACGCAGCCCAGCGGAAGCAAGCTCCCTCGCCACAGGTTTTGTCACTCTTAACTAACCTGCATTAGCTTTGGTAGGAGCCTCTCTCCCAAGTACAACCAACAGCGGACATGTGCCACCGAAGCACTTTCCTGAAGCCAATAAAAAACCCCGTAGATCATCGATCTACGGGGTTGTTTATAGTGGAGGCCGAGGTCGGAATCGAACCGGCGTAGGCGGATTTGCAATCCGCTGCATAACCATTTTGCTACTCGGCCTCAAAACATTTGCTGTCAGTAGCGCGACATCAAATGCGTACAAACTTGGAGCGGGAAACGAGACTCGAACTCGCGACCCCGACCTTGGCAAGGTCGTGCTCTACCAACTGAGCTATTCCCGCGTCTTGGTGTGGCGCATTCTATAGAATCCAGAAGCCCCGTCAACCCTTTGATTCAAAAAAGTTTTATTTCTTTTCAACGTCGGTCTTCAGATGCGGCCAGGCAGCCCGCAAGTACTGGACCATGGACCACAACGTCAGGCCGGCAGACACCATCAGCAAGGCATAACCCAACGCCACCCAAAAGCTGAAGTGCGACGGATTGGCCAGAAGGATCACCAGCGCCAGCATCTGCGCGGCGGTTTTCCATTTGCCCAGGTTCGACACAGCCACATGGGCACGCGCGCCGAGTTCGGCCATCCATTCACGCAGGGCCGAAACCACGATCTCGCGACCGATGATCACGGCAGCCGGCAGCGTGAGCCACAGATTGCCGTGTTCCTGCACCAGCAGTACCAGTGCAACGGCAACCATCAACTTGTCGGCAACGGGATCGAGAAAAGCCCCGAACGGCGTGCTTTGTTCCAGACGGCGGGCCAGATACCCGTCCAGCCAGTCCGTGGCAGCGGCAAATGCGAAGACCGAGGCTGACGCCAGGTAGCTCCATTGGTAAGGCAGGTAAAACAGTAAAATGAAGATCGGTATGAGCAGGACACGTAGAACGGTAATCAGATTAGGGATATTCATCGGCACAACTGGCTACGAGGTGAGGGGGCATTCTACTCGCTGTGCAGATTTGCATAAATCAACTCTGCGAGCTTTTTACTGATCCCGGGTGCTTTGGCGATCTCTTCGATGCTGGCACGAGACAGCTCCTGCAATCCACCAAAATGTTTCAACAAATCGCGTCGACGAGTGGGTCCGACACCGGCAACACCCTCAAGCGTAGACGTTCGACGGGTTTTTCCGCGTCGGGCACGGTGCCCGGTAATGGCGAAGCGGTGAGCTTCGTCACGAATCTGCTGGATCAAATGCAGCGCGGGGGAATCTCCGCGCAAGGTGAATTCATGGGCGGCGTCATTAAGGTACAGGGTTTCGAAGCCGGCCTTGCGCGTCGCCCCCTTGGCCACGCCGAGAAGGATCAGGTCCGGCACCGCCAGCTCATTGAGCACATCGCGGGCCATGGATAGCTGCCCCTTGCCACCGTCCACCAGCAGGATGTCCGGCAGCTTGCCCTCCCCGTCCTTCAGCTTGCTGAAGCGTCGCGTCAGCGCCTGATGCATCGCCGCGTAGTCATCCCCGGCCGTCACGCCTTCGATGTTGTAGCGACGGTAGTCGGACTTGATCGGGCCTTCGGGGCCGAACACCACGCAAGACGCCACGGTCGCTTCACCGCTGGAGTGACTGATGTCATAGCACTCGAGTCGCTGCGGTGGCTCGTCCAGCTTCAATACGTCTGCCAGCGCGTCGAAGCGCGCCGTGATGTGCTGACGGTTCGCCAGACGTGCGCCCAACGCCTGCTCCGCGTTGGTCACCGCCAGTTGCTGCCAGCGTGCTCGCGTGCCGCGCACCCGGTGACTGATGGTCAGTTCGCGACCACGCAGCTCTTCGATGGCCGCAATCAGGGTCGGAAAGTCCTCGTGAACCACGTTGACGATCAGCTCGCTGGGCAAGTCGCGTTCAGGGCTGCTGATGAAGTACTGGCCAAGAAATGCTGCCATGACTTCGCAAACGTCCTCTTCAATACCGACCTGCGGGAAGAAGTTCTTGCTGCCCAGCACCCGCCCACCGCGCACGCTGATCAAATGCACGCAGGCGCCGCCGGGATTGACGAACGCCGCGATCACGTCGACATCACCGGTCCCGCCTTCCATGCTCTGCTGGTCCTGCACCCGCCGCAGCAGCGAAATCTGGTCGCGCAACTCGGCAGCGCGCTCGAACTCCAGGTTGATCGCTGCCTCTTCCATGGCCGTCGATAATTCATCGGTCAACGCATTGCTGCGACCTTCAAGAAACATCACCGAGTGCCGGACGTCCTCGGCATACACTTCGGGCTCGACCAGACCGACACAGGGCGCCTTGCAGCGCTTGATCTGGTATTGAAGGCAAGGTCGCGTGCGGTTCTTGTAATAGCTGTCTTCGCACTGGCGAACAAAAAACGTCTTTTGCAGCAGGCTCAGGCTTTCGCGAATCGCACCGGCGCTGGGATAAGGTCCGAAATACTTGCCCTTGGCCTTCTTCGCCCCACGGTGGATGCTCAGACGCGGGAATTGGCCATCGGAGAGAAATACGTAGGGGTAGGACTTATCGTCCCGCAGCAGGATGTTGTACGGCGGACGCCATTCCTTGATCAGCGTCTGCTCAAGCAGCAACGCCTCGGTTTCGTTGGCCGTGATGGTCGTTTCGACCTGGGCGATACGGGCCACCAGCGCAGCTGTCTTGGGCGCCAGGCCGGTTTTTCGGAAGTAGCTCGACAGGCGGTTCTTGAGATTCTTGGCCTTGCCGACATACAGCAGGCGCGCATCGCTGTCGAACATGCGGTACACACCGGGGCGCCCACTGACGGTCGACAGAAAGGCACTTGGATCAAAGGTATCAGTCATTTTCAGAGGCTGGCATCAACCATGCCGTGACGAACCGCCAGCAGCGTCAACTCGACATCACTGCTGATCGAAAGCTTTTCGAAAATGCGGTAACGGTAGGTGTTCACGGTTTTTGGCGACAGGCACAGCTTGTCGGAAATGATCTGGACCTTCTGGCAACCAACGATCATCAACGCAATCTGGATCTCCCGCTCGGACAAGGCATCGAAGGGCGAATCGTTGGTCGGCTGGAAGGATTTGATCGCCAGTTGCTGAGCGATTTGCGGACTGATGTAGCGCTGCCCGGCGAATACCAGGCGGATGGCCTGGACCATTTCCGGCAAACCCGCGCCTTTGGTCAGGTAGCCCGCGGCACCGGCCTGCAATAACCGTGTAGGAAACGGATCTTCCTCACAGACAGTCACCGCGACGACTTTGATGTCCGGATGACTGCGCAACAATTTGCGAGTGGCTTCAAGACCGCCGATACCGGGCATCTTGACGTCCATCAAGACCACATCGGGTTTCAGCTCACGGGCCTTGAGCAGGGACTCTTCCCCCGATTCAGCCTGGCCGACCACTTGCAGGCCATCGATGTCAGCCAGCATTCGTGTAATGCCTGTACGAACGAGATCATGGTCATCGACCACTAGCACCCTAATCAAGCAGACACCTCGCGATATGGTCTTATTAAGTTGTCGACACCTTAGCAAAAAAGCTTCTGGCAGACCTAGCGGAAAGCGTCAGATAAAAAGTTTCAATGTGTCTTGTAAGCCCGGTGCCAAGCGTGTTTCAGCGATGCGGACCTTCGACGTCGCGCTGCATTCTCAGAAAACACTCGTCCGTTCCCATCACTTGTAATCCCTTTCTTTCATATAACGCCCGCGCCGGGTTGTTTTGAAAAACCGTCAAGCGCAATGCCGGGCGCCGTTCCTGGCCAGCCATGGCAAAAACCTGATCGATTGCCCAGGATCCGGCACCTTGCCGGCGAAACCCCTTGGAAATCTGCAATTCGCGGATGTAGAGCGCCCTGGCGTCTCGACTCAGGCTGACGTACCCCACCCTGTTCTCGCCGCGCATGATCAAACGATTGTCGCGACCTGCCCAAGCGACGTCGAATGCCTCATCCTGCCACAGCAGATCATGCTCAATGTAATAACGCAGCATATTGCTGCAGGTCAGTTCACGGGCAAATTCAAGATCGCGGTCAGTTGCAGCACGCCATTCAAATTCCATCACGCCTCGATTGCCTTTTGTGGGAGCTGGAAGTGTGTCACAACCGCCGGGGCGCTCAAGCAATAGAAAACGCCATTTTTACCCGATAGCATTTTCTGATTGAATACTCGTACCGGGCTCTTGTAAGCTCGGCGCATCCATCGGAGACAAACCATGTTCAATGCCCTCTCACAGCTCCATACCGCCAGCGCCCCGCGCTCGGTTGCGGCTGCCCGGGCGAACGACGCTTGTGCTCCGGTCAGCATTTATTTTGGGTATTGGTTTAGCCACTGGCGCGCCTGATACCCACACGGCGCCCACTTCAAACGGGTCGCCACCAGAGAATTCTCAACCCCCGGTCGGCCTCCTGACCGGGGGTTTTGTTTTTTCAGCCCTAAACAATTTTTAGCGACACACCAGACATTCAGAGGATCAAGAACATGAACTACGCCACTTATTACCGTTACGACAGTTTTACCGCCTGGCGATTTACCACCCTCCGCTCGGGACAGCCTGCCGCCTCCGATCGGTCACCCATAGGTGGCAAGCACACACACGCAGCCAATCCGGCCAATTGTCGAACACCCCAATAGGGCCGAGCGCGCGGGAACGAACCCGCTGCCCGCCCAGGAAACCTGAATATGAACTCGTCCGTCTCCGCTCTGCCGCTGTCCACCTTGAGCCCTGCCAATGAAGCGCTGACCCTGCGTCTGCCCAGCTCGCTGCAACTCAAACAGCAACTGCCGCTCACCAACGCACTGACCCAGCAAGTCGCGGCCCACCGCCAGGCCGTTCGCGCGATCCTCAACGGTGAAGATTCCCGCCTGCTGGTCATTGTCGGCCCCTGCTCGATTCACGACCCCAAATCTGCCCTCGAATACGCCGGCAATCTGGCCCGCCTGGCTGCCGAAGTCAGCGACGAAATGCTGCTGGTGATGCGCGCTTACGTCGAAAAACCCCGCACCACAGTTGGCTGGAAAGGCCTGGCCTACGATCCGCACCTGGACGGCAGCGACGACATGGCTGGCGGCCTGGCCCTGTCCCGCCAGTTGATGCGCGAAATGCTCCTGCTGGGTTTGCCGGTGGCGACTGAACTGCTGCAACCCATGGCCGCCGGCTATTTCGATGACTTGCTCAGCTGGGTGGCCATTGGCGCACGCACCACCGAATCGCAGATCCATCGCGAGATGGCCAGCGGCCTGAGCATGCCGGTAGGCTTCAAAAACGGCACCGACGGCGGTGTCGCGGTGGCCAGCGATGCCATGCGCTCGGCGGCCCACCCGCATCGCCATTTCGGTGTCGACAGCCAGGGACACCCCGCGATCATCCAGACCCCGGGCAATGCGGACACCCATCTGGTGCTGCGCGGCGGTCATCACGGACCTAACTACGACCGCGCGAGCGTGGCCAAGGTACACGGCGACTTGACCCGACTGAAGATCCCGGCCCGGATCATGGTCGACTGCAGCCACGCCAATAGCGGCAAGGATCCGCTGCGTCAGCCGGCGGTGTTCAATGACGTGCTTGAACAGCGCTTGCAGGGTGACCGCTCGCTGATCGGCATGATGATCGAGAGCCATTTGTTCGAGGGCTGCCAGCCGCTGAGCCCGTCGCTGAAGTACGGCGTGTCGGTAACGGACGGCTGCCTGGGCTGGAGCGGGACGGAACAGCTGTTGCGTCTAGCGGCAGGCCGGCTTCGCGCACAGCGTGATTAAGAGCGCCCGGCATGCTCAAAGGGTGGATAGGGGGTCCGACTGGCACCTTATCCACCCCGTCTTTTCGGTACTCCCCTATTCCGTTTTCGTCAGCTGAGCGCGTCCTTTTCATACATCGCGTCGACGTCCGAGTGTTTTAGAGTGAGGCGCAAGGCTCCTCCCCCTGACCGCTGAAAAAGGACAAAAACATGCAAAGGAATGCAGACACTCATTACCCGATCCTGCTGGTTCATGGGCTCTTCGGATTCGACCGGATCGGCACCTTCGAGCTCTTCCATGACATCAAACAGGCGCTCCGAAACGTTGGAGCGCGGGTATTCGTACCGCATCTGTCGGCCACCCACAGCAACGAAGCACGGGGCGAACAGCTGCTGGCGCAAATCGTACGGGTGCTGGAAGGCACTGGTGCAAGCAAAGTCAACCTGATCGGTCACAGCCAGGGTGCACTGGCCGCTCGTTATGCAGCAGCGGTCGCACCGCAATCGGTTGCTTCGGTGACCTCGGTCAGCGGACCGAACCACGGCTCCGAGCTGGCCGATTTCCTGCGCAAGGCGCTCACGCCCGCAAGCCTGCCTGAGCAGATAGCCGACACGGTCGCGACCCTGTTTGCGGACTTCTTGTCGTTACTCAGTGGCAAGCGCGGCCTGCCGCAAGACGCTATCGCGGCACTCAACGCCCTGACCACGGAAGGCGTAGTCGCATTCAACGAAAAATTCCCCCAAGGCCTGCCGAAAACCTGGGGTGGCAAGGGCTGCGGACAGGTCAACGGTGTCCGCTATTATTCCTGGAGCGGCATCTTGTCGGGAAAACTTCTGGATGATGGTTTGAACTCACTTGATCCATTGCACGGATTTATGCGGGCCTTCTCCCGGTATTTCATAACTGAAGCCGGGCAGAACGATGGCCTGGTCGGCCGCTACAGCTCCCATCTGGGGACCGTCATTCGCTCCGACTATCCACTGGATCACCTGGGCACCCTGCGCCAGACAGGTTTCCCCCTCGCGAAACGCATTGACCCGATTGATCTCTACGTGCAGCACGCTGAGCGCCTGAAGAAAGCCGGACTTTGATCGCGATATCACCCACATACCACCCTGCAGGAGCGAGTCTGTTCGCGATGAACTCAGGGGCAACGCGTTTACTCAGGCAGCACCCGTGATCGTTTACGTCCATCGCGAGCAGGCTCGCTCCCACAGGAACACCGGCCCTGCAGGTGCCTCGCAGCGGAAGTTAGAGGAGAAATAGCGCGCTGAATCCGGTAGGCTGTTCATTTTACCGAACATTGAAAGGAGTATTTTCCCATGGCTAGAGCCACTGCCCGCCACATCCTCGTTGCCAGCGAAGCCAAGTGCACCGAACTCAAGGCCCAGATCGAGGCTGGCGCAGATTTCGCCGAAATCGCCAAAGCCAACTCCACTTGCCCTTCCAGCCGCCAGGGCGGTGACCTGGGTTCGTTCGGTCCGGGCCAGATGGTCAAGGAATTCGACACCGTGGTCTTCAGCGCACCGCTCAACGTCGTGCAAGGCCCGGTCAAGACCCAGTTCGGCTACCACCTGCTGGAAGTGACCAGCCGTCAGGACTGATCGACGCCTGGTTTTCCTTCACAGCGGCCCGCCTATTGGTGGGCCGTCGTGTTTCAGATACGTAATTCGGCTGGCGAGGGACGCGCCGCTAGCGTACAAATTGTCGTTAACGACCACCCGGCTCTAAGGCTGACAATGCGACTGGCTTTCCCTACTGTGTTATTCACTGCCGCGGCCCTGTTGTTGGGCGCCGCCGGTGTGAACGCCGCACCGCAACATGCGTTGACCGTTTACGGCGAACCGGCCAAATACCCTGCCGGTTTCAGTCACTTCGCCTACACCAACCCGCAGGCCCCCAAGGGTGGCACCATGCGTCGTTCGGCGATCGAAATCGGTCACTTCGACCATGTGTTGCCATACATCGACAAAGGCATCGGTGTCTCGCAGATTGACGGCTTGCTCTATTCGCCCCTGGCCCAGCGCTCGCTGGACGAGCCTTACACCGTGTATGGCCTGGTGGCGCAGAAGATGGAACGCTCCGATGACGGGCTGTCCCTGCGCTTCTACCTCAACCCCAAGGCACGCTTTGCCGATGGCAAACCCATCACGGCCGAGGACGTGCGCTACACCTTCGATCTGTTGATGACCCAGGGCAGCCTGCGCTATCGCACGCAGTTCGCCGACGTCAAAGGCGTCGAAGTGGAATCGCCGCTGACCGTGCGTTTCGATTTCAAGAACAACGAAAACCGCACCCTGCCCCTGGACATCGCCACCCTCCCGGTATTTCCCGAGCACTGGTGGAAAACCCGCGATTTCGCCGGTGGCGGCGGTTACGAGGCACCGCTGGGTAGCGGCCCGTACAGAGTGGGCAAGGTCGACTCCGGACGCAGCATCACGTTCGAACGTAACGCCGACTGGTGGGGCAAGGACTTGCCGGTCAGTCGCGGCCTCTACAATTTCGATCATTTCAGTATCGAGTACTTTGGCGATACCGACGTTGCCCGTCAGGTGCTGCGCGGCGGCGCCTACGACTACAACCGCGAATTTTCCGCCACCGGTTATTCCATCGGCTATGAAAGCCCGGCCCTGAGCGACGGTCGCCTGCAAAAAGCCCACCTGGCCACAGAAGCGCCGCAACCGAGCCAGGGCTTCGTGTTCAACCTGCAAAAGCCGATGTTCCAGGATCGCCGGGTGCGCCAGGCGCTGGTCATGCTCTGGGATTTCGAATGGAGCAACCGGCAGATGATGCGCAATCTGTACATCCGCCAGCAGAGCTTCTTTTCCAACACCGAACTTGCCGCACGACAACTGCCGGATGCCGGTGAACTGGCCATACTCGAACCGCTGCGCGGACAGATCCCGGACGAAGTCTTTACCAAGGTGTTCGAAGCCCCGAAAACCGATGGCAGCGGCTTGATTCGCGATAAACAGCTACAAGCGCTGGACCTGCTCGAACAGGCCGGCTGGAAACCCAAAGGCGATCAACTGGTCAACGCCGACGGTGAACCACTGAGCTTCACGTTCCTGGTCAGCCAGAACGGCATGGACCGCTTGCTCCTGCCGTACAAACGCACACTGAAGCAGATCGGCATCGACCTGAACATCCGTCGCATCGACGCGTCACAGTACGTCAATCGCCTGATGAGTCGAGACTACGACATGATCGTCACCGGCTACCCGGTCACCACTTCACCGGGGGGCGAACTGCTCAACTATTTCAGCTCCGCCGCGGCCACCGACCCCGGTTCCAACAACTACATGGTCCTGAAGAACCCGGCGGTGGACACCCTGATCAACGGGCTGGTGCGCGCCGACAACAAGGCCGACATGTTGCGCTACGCCCATGCGCTGGACCGGGTGCTGCAATGGAGCTACTACTGGATTCCCAACTATTACCCGCCGGGAACGTCCACCGTGTGGTGGAATCGCTTCGGCATCCCCAACGTGCAGGCCAGCAATGACGAGGCCATCGAGAGCTGGTGGGAAGTCAGCACCACGCCGCTGACCAACCAGCAGATGACCGCCGAGCGCATTCGCCGTGGCAGCCCCGGAGGACCGCATTGATGTGGGCTTACATACTGCGGCGCTTGCTGCTGATCATTCCGACGCTGGTGATCATTCTTCTAGTCAACTTCGTGATCGTCCAGGCGGCACCGGGCGGCCCGGTGGAACAGGCCATCGCCCATCTGCAAGGCATCGGCGGGGCCGGTGTCGGCGGCGGTTCCGGCGAGTCCATGAGTGGCACTTCCCGGGCCAGTCGCGGCCTCGATCCACAGCTGATCAAAGACATCGAAAAACAGTACGGCTTCGACAAACCGGCCCATGAACGGCTCTGGCTGATGCTCACCAGCTACGCGCGCCTGGACTTCGGCAAGAGCTTCTTCCGCGGCGCCACGGTCACCGACCTGATCCTGCAGAAGATGCCGGTGACCATTTCCCTCGGACTCTGGGCGACGCTGATCACCTACCTGGTATCGATTCCATTGGGCATCCGCAAGGCGGTGCATCATGGCAGTCATTTCGATATCTGGAGCAGTACGGCGATCATCATCGGTTACGCGATGCCGGCGTTTCTCTTCGCGATGTTCCTGATCGTGGTGTTCGCCGGCGGCACTTCCCTGAACTGGTTCCCGGTACGCGGGCTGGTGTCGGACAATTTCGAGTCGCTGTCGACCCTGGGCAAAATCGCCGATTACTTCTGGCACCTGGTGCTGCCGGTGACGGCGCTGGTGATCGGTGGTTTCGCCACCTTGACCATCCTGACCAAGAACTCGTTCCTCAATGAAATCACCCGGCAATACGTGGTCACCGCCCGCGCCAAAGGCTTGAGTGAGCGCCGGGTGCTGTATGGCCATGTGTTCCGCAATGCCATGCTGCTGGTGGTGTCGGGGATCCCCCAGGCGTTCATCAGCGTGTTTTTTGCCGGTTCCTTGCTGATCGAAGTGATCTTCTCCCTCGACGGCCTGGGTCGCATGAGCTACGAGGCCGCCGTTTCACGGGACTATCCGGTGGTGTTCGGCTCGCTGTTCATCTTCACCCTGTTCGGTCTCTTGATAAAACTGGTGGGCGACCTGTGCTACACCCTGGTCGACCCGCGCATCGACTTCGCCGCGAGGAATGCCTGATGTTCAAGCTTTCGCCGCTGGGCCGTCGTCGTTTCGAACGCTTCAAGAAAAACCGTCGCGGCTGGTGGTCGCTGTGGCTGTTTGTCGGCCTGTTCCTGTTGACCCTGGGTGGCGAGCTGATCGCCAACGACAAGCCGCTGATCGTCAGCTATCAAGGTTCGTTGTATTTTCCGGCCCTGAAGCGCTACACCGAACAGGAGTTTGGCGGTCAGTTGCCGTTCCAGGCCGATTACCGCAGCGACTACGTGCAAAACCTGATCAAGAAGGACGGAGGCTGGCTGTTGTTTCCGCCTATCCCCTTCAGCGACGACACACCTAACTACGACCTGAACAAACCCGCGCCCAGCCCGCCCTCGAACGTGAACTGGCTGGGCACCGACGATCAGGCGCGGGACGTCTTGGCCCGGGTGATTTTCGGCGCCCGGGTATCGATTCTGTTTGCCCTGATGCTGACCTTCGTCAGCGCCCTGATCGGCATTGCTGCCGGCGCCCTGCAAGGCTATTACGGTGGCTGGGTCGACTTGCTCGGCCAGCGCCTGCAAGAGGTCTGGTCCGGGTTGCCGGTGCTGTATCTGCTGATCATTCTGTCGGGGTTTGTCGAACCGAATTTCTGGTGGTTGCTGGGGATCATGGCGCTGTTTTCCTGGCTGGCACTGGTGGACGTGGTGCGCGCCGAGTTCCTGCGCGGGCGCAACCTGGAGTACGTCAAGGCCGCCCGGGCCTTGGGCCTGACCGATCGCAAAGTCATCGTGCGGCATATTCTGCCCAACGCCATGAACGCGACCTTGAGCTACCTGCCGTTCATTCTGACCGGGGCCATCTCGACCCTCACGGCGCTGGACTTCCTCGGTTTCGGCATGCCGGCCGGCAGTGCATCCCTGGGCGAACTGATCGGCCAGGGCAAGCAGAACCTGCAAGCACCGTGGCTGGGGCTGACGGCGTTTTTCACCCTGGCGTTGATTCTTTCCTTGTTGGTGTTCATCGGCGAAGCCTTGCGCGACGCGTTTGATCCCCGATCTTGAGAGGCGGACTGTTGATATGAGTAACCTGATCGAAATCCGTGACCTCAGCGTGGCCTTCAGCGGCCAGACGGTGGTGCGCAATCTGTGCCTGGACATCCGCCCCGGCGAATGCCTGGCCTTGGTGGGCGAGTCGGGTTCGGGCAAGTCGGTGACCGCCCACTCGATCCTGCAGTTGCTGCCCGAATGCGGGACCCAAACCACTGGCAGCATCCGTTATCGCGGCCAGGAGATTGTGGGCGCAGACGCCAAAAGGTTGCGTCAATTACGCGGTAACCGCATCGCCATGATTTTCCAGGAGCCGATGACCTCCCTGAATCCGTTGCACAGCATCGAAAAGCAGATCGGCGAAACCTTGCTGGTGCACAAAGGCATGGCGGGCAAGGAGGCCCAGGCGCGGATTCTTGAGTTGCTGCACCTGGTAGGTATCCAGAAACCCAAGGAACGGCTCAAGGCTTACCCCCATCAATTGTCCGGCGGCCAGCGCCAACGGGTGATGATCGCCATGGCCCTGGCCTGCGAGCCGGAGCTGTTGATCGCCGACGAACCCACCACCGCACTGGACGTCACCGTACAGCGCAAGATTCTGCTGCTGCTCAAATCCTTGCAACGGCGGCTCGGCATGTCGCTGCTGCTGATCAGCCACGATCTCAACCTGGTACGCAGCATTGCCCAGCGCGTCTGTGTGATGAAGGCCGGGGAAATCGTCGAGCAGGCCAGCTGCGAAACCATTTTCACCGAACCGAAACACCCCTACAGCTGCGTGCTGCTCAATGCCGAGCCGGAAGGCGAAGCGCTGCCCCGTGACGAGCGTGAAAACGTGCTTGAGGTCAACAATCTGCGGGTGCAGTTTGCGGTGAGTGGCGGGTTGTTCCGGCGCAAGACTTACATGAACGCCGTGGACGGCATCAGCCTTAATGTTCAGCGCGGCAAGACCCTGGGCATTGTCGGCGAATCCGGCTCCGGCAAATCAACACTGGGCCAGGCGATTCTGCGCCTGCTCGACTCCGAAGGCGGCATTCGCTTCCAGGGCGAGGCACTGGACGGCCTGACGCAGAAACAGTTGCGGCCGTGGCGCAAGCAAATGCAGGTGGTGTTCCAGGACCCGTTTGGCAGCCTCAGCCCACGGATGTCCGTGGCGCAGATCATCAGCGAAGGCCTGGAAGTGCATAGCCAGTTGAGCGTCGATCAATGCAACGCCGAGGTGATTCGGGCCTTGCAGGAAGTCGGCCTCGATCCGCAAAGCCGCCATCGCTATCCCCATGAATTTTCCGGCGGCCAGCGCCAACGCATCGCCATTGCCCGGGCGCTGGTCTTGAAACCGGCGCTGATTTTGCTGGACGAACCGACCTCGGCGCTGGACCGCACCGTGCAAAAACAAGTGGTCGCCCTGCTCCGCCAGCTTCAGGAAAAACATGGTCTGACGTATCTGTTCATCAGCCATGACCTGTCGGTGGTGCGCGCCCTGGCCCACGACATGATCGTGATCAAGGACGGCAAGGTGGTGGAAAGCGGCGCCAGCCATGATGTGTTTGGTTCACCGCAGCATCCGTACACCAAGGAGCTGTTGGCGGCGGCGCATCCGGGGCAGGCATAATCCCGTGACAGGCTATTGACCGGGTCGCGGCCTTCGCGAGCAGGCTCGCTCCCACAGGGGATCTGCGCCTTTCACAAATCCCTTGTG
>NZ_JBSVWS010000023.1:0-49351 GCF_054071155.1 Pseudomonas sp. SDO5532_S415
GTTGACTGATCCGGCGCTTTCGCGAGCAGGCTCGCTCCCACATTAGGTTCGGCAATGCTTCGACGTTAGCTTAAGGAAAAAGACACTGCCTCACGCCCATAAAAAATGCCCCGTATCGATTGATACGGGGCATTTCTGTTTTGCGTACAAACCCGCTCGTGACGGGCCAGTGAAGCTTAAGCCAGCGCTTCTTCGCGCTTGCCCAGCAAGCGATCGCAAGCCACGGCGACCACCAGGGTCATTACCGAAGGCACCAGCCACGCCAGGCCCTGCTCGCTGAGCGGCAAGTGAGCCAGCTGAGTCGGCATCCAGTCTGCCAGGCCCGCGCCCTTGAGGGCATCGATCAAGCCGAAGATGAAAGACACCAGCATCACCGGACCGACAATGCGGCCCTGCTCATGCCAGAAGTCCTTGCAGAAGCTCAAGGCCACCAGGGCGATGCATGGCGGGTAGATCGCGGTCAGTACCGGGATCGAGAAGGCGATCAGCTTGGTGAGGCCCAGGTTGGACACCAGCAACGAAAACGCCGCGAGGATGATCACCAGGGTCTTGTAGGACAGTGGCAGTACACGGCTGAAGTACTCCGCGCAGGCGCAGGTCAGGCCCACGGCCGTCACCAGGCACGCCAGGGAAATCAGCACCGCCAGGAAGCCGCTGCCCAGGGAGCCGAAGGTGTGTTGTACGTAGGCATGCAACACCGCCGCACCGTTGGTCGCGCCGGCGGCCACTTCATGGCTGCCGGAACCGAGCCGGAACAGGCTGACATACACCAGCGCCAGGCCCACGCCGGCGATCAGGCCGGCAATGATCGCGTAACGGGTAATCAGCGCCGGCGATTCGACGCCGCGGGAGCGGATGGCGTTGACGATAACGATGCCGAACACCAGCGCACCCAAGGTATCCATCGTCAGGTAACCGTTGATGAAACCCTGGGAGAACGGAGCTGCAACGTATTCAGGCGTTGCCTGACCAATATCACCCGCCGGCAAGGCAAATGCCGCAATGCCCAGTACCGCCAGAGCGATGATCTTCAAGGGTGCGAGGAAACGACCCACGGTATCCAGCAGACGGCCTGGATAGAGCGAGATGAAGAACACCAGCAGGAAATACACCGAGCTGTAGAGGAACAGCGCCAGCGGACTTTCGCCGGTCAGCGGTGCCAGGCCCACTTCGAACGACACGGTAGCGGTACGCGGCGTGGCAAACAGTGGACCAACGGCCAGGTAGCACGCAGCCGCCAGCAGGCCACCGGCCAGCTTACCGATCGGGCTGCTCAACGCGTCCATCGCGCCACCGACCTTGGCCAGCGCGACAACGGTGATCACCGGCAGACCTACCGCCGTGACCAGAAAGCCCAGCGCCGCCATCCAGACATTAGGCCCGGACTGCAAACCGACGATAGGCGGGAAGATGATGTTGCCGGCCCCGACGAACAGGGCAAACGTCATAAAACCAAGTGCCAGGATGTCCTGACCTTTCAACACTTTCATTAAGGAAATACCACACTACTGAATCGGAATTTAGAGAGGGGTTTCCCTTATGGATGAGGGAAATGCAGTCGGTCCGTATGGGACTGACCCGTTTAGCGCGTAGCTGCCTTGTGGGCGGCGGACGCAAAAATGGCGGCTAGCCTAACGAATTTGGCCGTAAAACGCACTGTTAGAGGGCGAACATTCCGATCTACGACATTTTCGTGTCGCGTTTACGTATCTAAATTTCACCTCGACCTCTGTGGCGAGGGGATTTATCCCCGTTGGGTCGCGAAGCGGCCCCCGGCCCCAGAATCACCCTATGCAGTAAATCAGGCACACTCGCATTGCTGGATTTACGGCTGCTGCGCAGCCGAACGGGGCGGTGCGACGTTTCGCTAAATCCCCTCGCCACAAAAAGCCCTGCACATTTCTCATATCCCGAAAACGACAAAGGCCACCCGAAGGTGGCCTTTGTTTGGTGAAGCGTCAGTTAAGCGCGAGGCTTACTTGACTGCCCAACCAGTCAGCTCGGCCAGGGCCTTGCCGATGTCTGCCAGCGAACGCACGGTTTTAACGCCTGCGTCTTGCAGAGCAGCGAATTTCTCGTCTGCAGTGCCTTTGCCGCCAGAGATGATTGCGCCAGCATGGCCCATGCGCTTGCCCGGAGGAGCAGTCACACCGGCGATGTAGGAAACAACCGGCTTGGTCACGTGTGCCTTGATGTAGGCAGCCGCTTCTTCTTCAGCCGAACCGCCGATCTCACCGATCATCACGATCGCTTCGGTCTTCGGGTCTTCCTGGAACAGCTTCAGGATGTCGATGAAGTTCGAACCCGGGATCGGGTCACCACCGATGCCGACGCAAGTCGACTGACCGAAACCGGCGTCAGTAGTCTGCTTCACAGCTTCGTAGGTCAGGGTGCCGGAACGGGAAACGATACCGACCTTGCCTGGCAAGTGAATGTGACCTGGCATGATGCCGATCTTGCATTCGCCTGGAGTGATCACGCCTGGGCAGTTAGGGCCGATCAGGGTAACACCCAGCTCGTCGCACTTAACTTTAGCGTCCAGCATGTCCAGGGTAGGAATGCCTTCGGTGATGCAAACGATCAGCTTGATGCCGCCGAAAGCAGCTTCCAGGATCGAGTCCTTGCAGAAAGGAGCCGGAACGTAGATCACGCTGGCGGTAGCGCCAGTGGCCGCTACGGCGTCTTTCACGGTGTTGAACACTGGCAGACCCAGGTGCTCGGTGCCGCCTTTGCCTGGAGTTACACCACCCACCATCTTGGTGCCGTACTCGATGGCTTGCTGGGTGTGGAAACTACCTTGCGAACCGGTAATACCCTGGCAGATAACTTTGGTGTCTTTATTGATCAGGACGCTCATTATTTGCCCTCCGCAGCTTTGACAACTTGTTGAGCAGCGTCGGTCAGGCTGGTAGCAGCGATGATGTTCAAACCGCTTTCTGCCAGTACTTTAGCGCCCAGCTCAGCGTTGTTGCCTTCAAGGCGAACAACAACCGGGATTTTCACGCCGACTTCTTTCACTGCACCGATGATGCCTTCGGCAATCATGTCGCAACGAACGATGCCGCCGAAGATGTTGACCAGTACTGCAGCGACGTTGGTGTCGGACAGGATGATCTTGAAGGCTTCGGTTACGCGTTCTTTGGTAGCACCGCCGCCCACGTCGAGGAAGTTGGCTGGCTTGCCGCCGTGCAGGTTGACGATGTCCATGGTACCCATGGCCAGGCCGGCACCGTTGACCATGCAACCGATGTTGCCTTCCAGCGCTACGTAGTTCAGTTCGAACTTGGCAGCGTGCGCTTCGCGCGGATCGTCTTGCGACGGATCGTGGAAAGTCTTCAGCTTAGGCTGACGGTACATGGCGTTGGCGTCGATGTTGATCTTGGCGTCCAGGCAGTGCAGATCGCCGTCAGCCTTGATCACCAGCGGGTTCACTTCCAGCAGGGCCAGATCGTGATCCTGGAACAGTTTGGCCAGACCAACGAAGATCTTGGCGAACTGGGCAACTTGCTTGCCTTCCAGACCCAGCTGGAATGCCAGCTCGCGACCCTGGAATGGCTGAGCGCCAACCAGTGGGTCGATAGTGGCTTTCAGAATTTTTTCTGGAGTGTCGTGAGCGATTTTCTCGATGTCCACGCCACCTTCGGTGGAAGCCATGAACACGATGCGACGGCTCGAACGGTCAACGACAGCGCCCAGGTACAGCTCTTTAGCGATATCAGTGCACGATTCAACCAGGATCTTGGTGACTGGCTGACCGTTGGCGTCAGTCTGGTAAGTCACCAGACGCTTGCCCAGCCACTGCTGTGCGAAGGCTTTGGCGTCTTCTTTGTTGCGAACCAGCTTTACGCCGCCCGCTTTACCGCGACCACCGGCGTGGACCTGGGCTTTGACAACCCACTCGCTGCCGCCGATTTTGTCGCAAGCTTCTGCTGCTGCTTCCGGGGTGTCTACCGCGTAACCGGTGGATACTGGCAGGCCGTACTCAGCGAACAGCTGCTTACCCTGATACTCGTGAAGATTCATGCTTATTACCGTCTTCGTTAGGTACTGCGCATTCGGTGCTGCACTTGTTCAAGTGCCGCACCACCTGTGACTGCTGCTTGCGTAGCCTTTCCGGATACCCGGTGCAGCTACGCAAGACTGCGTCCAGCGGACATTCCGCGGTGAGTCTTGCACGCAAGGCTCACGACGGGCCGATACCGCCGTGGTTTCTTATTGTCTTAACGCTTCTTGCGGTTGGCGATGTGGATGGCGCCGCCATTCACTGCCAAAGCAGCTTCGTGCAAGGCTTCAGACAGGGTCGGATGGGAGAAAACCATCATGCCCAGGTCTTCAGCGCTGGTGCCGAATTCCATACCGATCGCGCCCTGCTGAACCAGTTCGGCAGCGCTTGGGCCAATCACGTGGACGCCCAATACGCGGTCTGTCTTGGCATCTGCGATGACCTTGACGAAACCGCCGGTATCGTTGGCAGCCATGGCACGGCCAGAGGCTGCGAACGGGAAGGTGCCGACGTTAACGTCTACGCCTTCAGCTTTCAAGGCCTGCTCGGTTTTACCGACCCACGCGATTTCCGGGTGAGTATAAATAACCGAAGGGATCAGATCATAGTTCATCTGGGCCTTGTGGCCCTTGATGCGCTCGACAACCATGATGCCCTCTTCCGACGCCTTGTGCGCCAGCATCATGCCGCGAACCACGTCACCGATGGCGTAAACGCCCGGTACGGTGGTAGCGCAGTGATCGTCAACGTGCACGAAACCGCGCTCGTCGAGGGTCACTCCGCAGTCGGCGGCCAGCAGATCAGTGGTCACCGGACGGCGACCAACGGCTACGATCAGCTTGTCGAAAGTGATGTTCTGTTCGCCGTTGGCATCGGTGTAGTTCACAACGACTTCGTCGCCGTTCACTTTCGAACCGGTCACGCGAGCGCCCAGCTTGATGTCCAGGCCCTGCTTGGTCAGGGTTTTCAGCGCTTCCTTGGAAACGGCCGTGTCGGCTGCCATCAGGAAGGTGTCCAGGGCTTCCAGGACAGTCACTTCAGCACCCAGGCGGGACCAGACCGAACCCAGTTCCAGACCAATCACACCAGCGCCGATCACGCCCAGACGCTTGGGAACGGATTGGAATTCCAGTGCGCCGGTGGAGTCGACGATCACATTCTGGTCGACCGGAGCCGGTGGAATGTCGATCGGACGCGAACCTGGAGCCAGGATCACGTTTTCGGCTTCGATGACTTCAACCGAACCGTCAGGCTTGGTGACTTCGACTTTCTTGCCGGCCAGCAGCTTGCCATGGCCCTGGATCGAAGTTACGCCGTTGGCCTTGAACAGGGTTGCAACGCCGGAGGTCAGACCTTTGACGATGTTGGCCTTGCGGCCGACCATCGCTGGCACGTCCATGGTCACGCCAGCGTGGTTGATGCCGTGGATCGCGAAGCCATCCTGCGCTTCGTGGAATTTCCACGAGCTGTCCAGCAGGGCTTTCGACGGAATGCAGCCGACGTTCAGGCAGGTACCGCCCAGCGCCAGTTTGCCTTCCTTGTCGGTGTACTTCTCGATGCAGGCCGTGGTGAGACCCAGTTGCGCGGCCTTGATGGCAGCAACATAGCCGCCAGGGCCCGCACCGATCACTACTACGTCAAATTTCTGCGACATTCAAAAAATCCTCTTGAGCGAAAAGCTTCAAGCCGCAAGCCACAAGCCAAACTGCCTTTACTGGCAGCTTGTAGCTTGCAGCTCGCGACTGCTTCTATCAGATATCCAGCAACAGACGAGCCGGGTCTTCCAGCAGGTTCTTGATGGTCACCAGGAAGGTCACAGCTTCTTTGCCATCGATCAGACGGTGATCGTAGGACAGCGCCAGGTACATCATCGGACGGATAACGACCTGGCCGTTGATCGCCATAGGACGCTGGATGATGTTGTGCATGCCCAGAATCGCAGCCTGCGGCGGGTTGACGATCGGGGTCGACATCATCGAACCGAAGGTACCGCCGTTGGTGATGGTGAACGTACCGCCAGTCATTTCTTCCATCGACAGTTTGCCGTCACGGGCTTTCTTGCCGAAAGTAGCGATGCCGCCTTCGATTTCAGCCAGGCTCATCAGCTCGGCGTTACGCAGAACCGGTACAACCAGGCCGCGGTCGCTGGAAACAGCAACACCGACGTCAGCGTAGCCGTGGTAAACGATGTCCGCACCGTCGATCGACGCGTTGACAGCCGGGAAGCGTTTCAGCGCTTCGGTAGCGGCTTTCACGAAGAACGACATGAAGCCCAGGCGCACGCCGTTGTGGGACTTCTCGAACAGATCCTTGTACTTCGAACGCAGGGCCATGACTTCGGTCATGTCGACTTCGTTGAAAGTGGTCAGCATCGCCATGTTCGATTGAGCTTCAACCAGACGCTCGGCAACCTTGGCACGCAGACGGGTCATCGGAACGCGTTTTTCAACGCGGTCACCGGCAGCGAATACCGGGGCAGCAGCGGCAGGTGCGGCAGCCTTGGCAGGCGCAGCAGCCGGAGCGGCTTTCTTGGCGGCAACGGCTGCAACCACGTCTTCCTTGGTCACACGACCGCCTTTGCCGGTACCGGCAACGGAAGCGATGTTGATACCGTTTTCTTCAGCCAGCTTGCGAGCAGCCGGGGCAGCAACAGGATCATCTTCGCCTTCGGCAGCCGGAGCAGCGGCTTGAGCAGCGGCGGCCGGGGCAGCAGCTGGAGCAGCGGCGGCAGCACCACCTTCAACGATCGAGCCCAGCACTTCGTCGGACAGAACGGTGTCGCCTTCGTTCTTCACGATAGCGCCCAGCACGCCATCAGCAGTAGCCAGAACTTCCAGTACGACTTTGTCGGTTTCGATGTCGACGATCAGTTCGTCACGCTTGACGGCGTCGCCCGGTTGTTTGTGCCAGGTGGCAACGGTGCCATCGGCAACCGATTCCGGGAAAGTGGGGGCTTTGATCTCGATAGCCATTATCTGTGGTTCCTTAAATTCGGTTTCAGGTGCGCGAAGGCATTAAACGGTAAAGGCGTCTTGCAGCAGTTGTTCCTGCTGCTCGGCGTGCATCGATGCGTAACCGCATGCCGGTGCAGCAGAAGCCTCACGGCCCGCGTACTCGAGTACGAGAGACTTGTTGAGGTTGCTGATGCTGCGACGCATGTGGTGCTGGCTGCTGTACCACGCGCCCTGGTTCATCGGCTCTTCCTGGCACCAGACGGCATGTTTGGCGTTGGTGTAAGGAGCCAGGACTTCGTTCAAGTCGTCCTCAGGGAATGGGTACAGCTGCTCGATACGCACGATGGCGATATCGTCACGGCCTTCGGCACGGCGTTTTTCCAGCAGGTCGTAGTAGACCTTGCCGCTGCACAGAACAATGCGCTCGACCTTTTTCGGGTCCAGGGCATCGATTTCCGGGATAACGGTCTGGAACGAACCTTCGGCCAGATCTTCAAGCGTCGAGATGGCCAACTTGTGACGCAGCAGCGACTTCGGAGTCAGGACTACCAATGGTTTGCGCAGCGGGCGAATCACCTGACGGCGCAGCAAGTGATAGATCTGAGCCGGCGTCGTCGGCATGCACACCTGAATGTTGTGCTCGGCGCACAGTTGCAGGTAACGCTCCAGACGAGCCGAGGAGTGCTCCGGCCCCTGACCTTCATAACCGTGCGGCAGCAGCATGGTCAGACCGCACAGGCGGCCCCACTTGTGCTCGCCACTGGTGATGAACTGGTCGATAACCACCTGGGCACCGTTGGCGAAGTCGCCGAACTGGGCTTCCCAGATAACCAGTGCGTTTGGCGTGGTGGTCGAATAACCGTATTCGAACGCCAGCACGGCCTCTTCGGACAGGAACGAGTCGTACAGGTCGAAGCGTGGCTGACCGTCGTACAGGTTCTGCAACGGCACGTAAGTGCCCGCATCCTTCTGGTTGTGCAACACGGCATGACGGTGCGAGAACGTACCGCGGCCGATGTCCTGGCCGGTCATGCGGATCGGGTGACCTTCGAACGCCAGGGTCGCGTACGCCATGGTTTCGGCGTAACCCCAGTTGATCGGCAGGCCGCCGGCTTGCATCTTCTGACGGTCTTCGTAGATCTTGGCAACCTGGCGCTGAACCACGAAGCCTTCCGGAATTTCCAGCAGCTTGGCGGACAGTTCCTGCAGGGTCTTCAGGTCGAAGCGAGTGTCGTGACGCGCGGTCCAGGCGTGACCCAGATACGGACGCCAATCCACGAACAGCTCTTTGTTCGGCTCTTTGACCAGGCTTTTCACCACGTGCAGACCGTTGTCCAGCGCGTTGCGGTATTCGTCGACTTTCGCCTGAACGCGTTCTGCGTCCATCACACCGCTCTGGGTCAGACGATCGGCATACAGCTCACGAGTGGTGCGCTGCTTGGTGATCTGCTGATACATCATTGGCTGGGTGCCGCTAGGTTCGTCAGCCTCGTTGTGGCCGCGACGACGGTAGCAGACCAGATCGATCACCACGTCACGCTTGAACTGCATGCGGTAGTCGATGGCCAGCTGGGTCACGAACAATACGGCTTCCGGATCATCACCATTCACATGGAGGATCGGCGCCTGGATCATTTTCGCGACGTCGGTAGCGTACTCGGTGGAGCGCGAGTCCAGCGGGTTGCTGATGGTGAAACCGACCTGGTTGTTGATCACGATGTGCACGGTGCCGCCGGTCTTGAAACCGCGGGTCTGCGACATCTGGAAGGTTTCCATCACCACGCCTTGACCGGCGAATGCCGCGTCACCGTGGATGGAGATCGGCAGAACCTTCTCACCGGTAGGGTCGTTGCGACGATCCTGACGGGCGCGAACGGAACCCTCGACCACTGGAGATACGATTTCCAGGTGGGACGGGTTGAACGCCATGGCCAGGTGAACTTCACCGCCGGTGGTCATCACGTTGGACGAGAAGCCCTGGTGGTATTTAACGTCACCGGAACCCAGCTCGACCTTTTTCTTGCCTTCGAACTCGTCGAACAGCTCGCGCGGGTTCTTGCCGAAGGTGTTGACCAGCACGTTCAGACGGCCACGGTGGGCCATGCCGATGACGATTTCCTTGGTGCCGTAGGAACCGGACCGCTGGATCAGCTCGTCGAGCATCGGAATCAGGCTCTCGCCGCCTTCCAGACCGAAACGCTTGGTGCCTGGGTATTTGGTACCCAGGTATTTTTCCAGGCCTTCGCCGGCAGTGACGCGCTCGAGCAGGTGGCTCTTGATGTCGGCAGAGTACGTCGGACGGCCACGCACGCTTTCCAGACGCTGCTGGAACCACTGGCGCTGCTGGGAATCGGTGATATGCGTGAATTCAGCGCCGATGGTGCGGCAATATGTCTGCTGCAACGCTTCGTGAATTTCGCGTAGGCTCGCTTCCTCTTTGCCGATGAACAGGTCGCCGGCACGGAAGGTCGTATCAAGATCGGCATTGGTCAAGCCGTAATGATTGATCGACAGGTCTGCAGGTGCAGTACGCTGCCACAGCCCCAGCGGGTCAAGCTGGGCTGCCTGGTGGCCACGCATACGGTAGGCCTGGATCAATCGCAGCACTTCAACTTGCTTCTTCTCGTGCTCACTGCTCACGCTGCCGGCGGAAACCGGTTGGGCGCGGCGCTGGTTCTTTGCCAGCAAGACGAAATGATCGCGAATTGTGGAGTGCGAAACATCGGTGGCAGAGTTGCCGTCGGCAGGCAACTTCTGGAAGTAGGTGCGCCACTCTTCTGGCACAGCGTTAGGGTCGTGCAGGTAGAGCTCGTAGAGCTCTTCCACATAGGCAGCGTTACTACCGGATAGGTAGGCGCTGTTCCACATGCGCTGCATCACGCTTTCTTGCATGCTTGGTCACCCTCGGTTAGGGGAACACCACCGGTGTCGACACCGAGCAAACTTGCAGAAGTCCAAATGCAGCGACCAAAACAAGCCACTAGGATCACACTGATAGTCCGGGTACCAGCCCGGATGCCCCTGCTTGTCTCATTTCTTCAAAGTAAGAGCCGCAGCCTTTTAAGCTGCCGCTCTGGTTATAGCCAGGACGCGGGTTGAAGCCCGCGCCTTAGCCTCTACGTTTACAGCGGCACTACGTTTACAACAGCTGGGTTACAGCAGCTGAATCACACGCCGCTGGAGAGCAGCATGTGACGGATGTGACCGATGGCCTTAGTCGGGTTCAGGCCTTTCGGACATACGTTGACGCAGTTCATGATCCCGCGGCAGCGGAATACGCTGAACGGGTCATCCAGCGAAGCCAGACGCTCGGCCGTCTTGGTGTCGCGGCTGTCTGCCAGGAAGCGGTACGCTTGCAGCAGGGCAGCTGGACCCAGGAACTTGTCCGGGTTCCACCAGAAGGACGGGCAAGAGGTCGAGCAGCAAGCGCACAGGATGCACTCGTACAGACCGTCGAGCTTTTCGCGCTCTTCAGGGGACTGCAGACGCTCGATGGCCGGAGCCGGCGTGTCGTTCTGCAGGAATGGCTTAACCTTCTCGTATTGCTTGTAGAAGATGCTCATATCGACAACCAGGTCACGGATAACCGGCAAACCTGGCAGAGGACGAACGATCAACTTGTTACCTTTTACAACGGCGGACAGTGGCGTGATGCACGCCAGGCCGTTCTTGCCGTTGATGTTCATGCCGTCGGAGCCGCAAACGCCTTCACGGCAGGAGCGACGATAGGAGAAACCTTCGTCCTGCTCTTTGATCAGCGCCAGCACGTCCAGCACCATCAGGTCTTTACCACCGGTATCGACTTGGAATTCCTGCATGAACGGCGCAGCGTCCTGATCAGGGTTGTAACGATAAACACTGACTTGCAACATGGCGGCCACCCTTAATAAGTCCGAATCTTAGGTTCAAAAGTCGGAACAGTCTTCGGCGAGAAGTTCACTGCACGCTTGGCAACGCGCTTCTCACCCGGGAAGTACAGGGTGTGGCACAGCCAGTTTTCGTCGTCACGGTCTTCGAAGTCTTCACGAGCGTGAGCGCCGCGGGACTCTTTGCGCACTTCTGCAGCGATGGCGGTCGCTTCAGCCACTTCCAGCAGGTTTTGCAGCTCCAGCGCTTCGATACGCGCCGTGTTGAACGCCTGCGACTTGTCATTGATCTTGACGTTGGCGATACGGGTACGCAGATCAGCCAGCTGGGCAATACCCTTCTGCATGTATTCGCCGGTACGGAATACACCGAAGTAGTTCTGCATGCAGCTTTGCAGCTCGCGACGCAGGGTTGCTACGTCTTCGCCATCGGTACGGCTGTTCAGCGCGTTCAGGCGCGCCAGAGCAGCTTCGATATCAGCTTCAGTCGCGTCGTCGTATTCGATACCGTCGGTCAGTGCCTTTTCCAGGTGCAGGCCGGCAGCACGACCGAAGACCACCAGGTCGAGCAACGAGTTGCCGCCCAGACGGTTGGCACCATGAACCGATACGCAAGCCACTTCACCCACTGCGAACAGACCAGGGATGATGGTGTCGACGCCGTCGGCATCCTGAGTGATTGCCTGGCCATGAATGTTGGTGGCAACGCCGCCCATCATATAGTGGCAAGTCGGAACAACCGGAACAGGTGCAACAACCGGGTCAACGTGAGCGAAGGTTTTCGACAGTTCGCAGATGCCTGGCAGACGGCTGTGCAGCACTTCCTCGCCCAGATGGTCGAGCTTGAGCATTACGTGGTCGCCGTTCGGACCGCAGCCGTTGCCGGCAATGATCTCTTTAACCATCGAACGGGCAACAACGTCACGACCGGCAAGGTCTTTGGCGTTCGGAGCATAACGCTCCATGAAACGCTCGCCGTGCTTGTTGATCAGGTAACCACCTTCACCACGGCAACCTTCGGTCACCAGTACACCGGCGCCGGCGATGCCGGTCGGGTGGAACTGCCACATTTCGATATCTTGTACCGGTACGCCTGCACGCAGAGCCATGCCGACGCCGTCACCGGTGTTGATCAGGGCGTTGGTGGTCGAAGCGTAGATACGACCTGCACCGCCGGTCGCCAGCACAGTGGCTTTCGCGCGGATGTAGGTGGTTTCGCCGGTTTCGATGCAGATCGCGATCACACCGACAAACTCGCCTTCCTGGTTCTTCACCAGATCGACAGCGTAGTACTCGTTCAGGAACGTGGTACCGGCTTTCAGGTTGCCCTGATAAAGGGTGTGCAGCAGCGCGTGACCGGTACGGTCGGAAGCGGCGCAAGTACGGGCAGCCTGCCCGCCTTTACCGTAATCCTTGGACTGACCGCCGAACGGACGCTGGTAGATACGGCCGGTTTCGGTACGCGAGAACGGCAGGCCCATGTGGTCCAGCTCGAAAACGGCAGCCGGGCCTTCCTGACACATGTATTCGATAGCGTCCTGGTCACCGATGTAGTCGGAACCCTTGACGGTATCGTACATGTGCCAGCGCCAGTCATCGTTCGGGTCGGCCGACGCGATGGCGCAGGTGATGCCGCCCTGTGCCGACACAGTGTGCGAACGGGTCGGGAACACCTTGGTGATTACGGCAGTCTTGTGGCCGCCTTGCGCCAGTTGCAGCGCTGCGCGCATGCCGGCACCGCCGCCACCAATAATGATGGCGTCGAAAGAAATCGTTGGAATGTTAGCCATGAATCAGATACCCCAGAGAATCTGCACACCCCAGACGAAGTAAGCGAACATCGCAACGCCGCATACCGACTGGAAAAGGAAACGTACTGCGGTCGCGGACTTGCCCAGCGCCATCGGCGTCAGGTAGTCGGTCGCGACGGTCCACATCCCAACCCAGGCGTGAACACCCAGGGCAACGAGGGCCAGCAGACTGAAGATACGCATCCCGTTGTGGTCGAACAGGGCATGCCATTGGTCGTAGCCAATGCCCGGGTTCGCAGCGATGTATCCGATCAGGAAGATGAAATAAGCCGCGAGAACAACCGCAGACACACGTTGTGCCATCCAGTCATAGAGGCCCGAACGCGACAGGTTCGTAACGCTGGTTACCATATCCAAACTCCCGCCAGAATGATCAGCACCGCAGACACGGCGATAATGATTTTCGAGCCCAGCGTGCCGCCTTCCAGCGTCTCACCGATGCCCATGTCCATAATCATGTGGCGCACACCGGCTACCAGGTGATACAGGAGAGCGGACAGGAGGCCCCATGCTACGAACTTGGCCAGAGGGCTGGTCAAGGTTGCCTTCACGTCGGCAAAACCTTCCTCGGAACCCAGGGATTTGCCCAATGCATAAAGCATGAAGCCCAGGCCCAGGAAGAGGATGATGCCGGAAACACGGTGAAGAAACGACGTAACGCCGGTGATGGGGAGTTTGATGGTCCTTAGGTCTAGGTTTACAGGTCGTTGGCTTTTCACGGCTTTTTTTCACACTGAAGAGCCCCTAACAATCAGGGCAAAGTTGTTGGGGAGTGCACTGGTCAGGTAACCACCACCCAGGGATGCGACCCCCAATAAAGCAGGCCCAAAAGCCCTTGGCGGTCGGTGGCCGAGTATAGACAGTTAGGCTACTAATGACAACGCAAACACCTAGCCCAAATAGCTGATTGCACAACGCGTATAAAAGGCGTAAATGGCAGGCAATTTCGAGAAAAAAGTCGGGTTAAAGCCTTCTGGAGCAAGACTTTAGGCAAATTGACATTCGAATTTATCTCACTATAGTGGTGCGGGCCCTGCGTGGGGGGTCTGTCTGATGATTTCAAGCATAAATAGGAGGCCACATGGCTGACAAAAAAGCGCAGTTGATCATCGAGGGCGCAGCCCCCGTCGAGCTGCCCATTTTAACCGGCACCGTTGGTCCCGATGTTATCGATGTTCGGGGTCTGACGGCCACGGGCCGCTTTACCTTTGACCCTGGTTTCATGTCGACCGCTTCCTGCGAGTCGAAGATCACCTATATCGACGGCGACAACGGCATTCTGTTGCACCGCGGCTACCCGATCGAACAGCTGGCTGAAAAGTCGGATTACCTGGAAACCTGCTATCTGCTGCTCAACGGCGAATTGCCGACTGCAGAACAGAAGGCCCAGTTCGTCGGCACCGTCAAGAACCACACCATGGTTCACGAGCAGCTGAAGACCTTCTTCAACGGCTTCCGTCGCGATGCCCACCCGATGGCCGTCATGTGCGGCGTAGTCGGCGCCCTCTCGGCCTTCTACCACGACTCCCTGGACATCAATAACCCGCAGCATCGCGAAATCTCCGCGATCCGCCTGGTTGCCAAGATGCCGACCCTGGCAGCGATGGTTTACAAGTACTCCATGGGCCAACCCATGATGTACCCGCGCAACGACCTGTCGTACGCGGAAAACTTCCTGCACATGATGTTCAACACCCCGTGCGAGATCAAACCGATCAGCCCGGTACTCGCCAAGGCCATGGACCGGATCTTCATCCTCCACGCCGACCACGAGCAGAACGCGTCGACTTCCACCGTACGTCTGGCGGGCTCTTCGGGCGCCAACCCGTTCGCCTGTATCGCCGCCGGTATCGCTGCACTGTGGGGCCCTGCCCACGGCGGTGCCAACGAAGCCGTACTGACCATGCTCGATGAAATCGGCGATGTCTCGAACATCGACAAGTACATCGCCAAGGCCAAGGACAAGAACGATCCGTTCAAACTGATGGGCTTCGGTCACCGCGTTTACAAAAACCGCGACCCACGCGCCACCGTCATGAAGCAGACTTGCGACGAAGTGCTGAAGGAACTGGGCATCACCAACGATCCGCAACTCGAACTGGCCATGCGCCTGGAAGAGATCGCCCTGACCGACCCGTACTTTATCGAACGCTCGCTGTACCCGAACGTCGACTTCTACTCGGGGATCATCCTCAAGGCGATCGGCATTCCAACCAGCATGTTCACCGTGATCTTCGCCCTGGCGCGGACCGTCGGCTGGATCTCCCACTGGAAAGAAATGCTCTCCAGCCCGTACAAGATCGGCCGCCCGCGCCAGTTGTACACCGGCTACGAGTCGCGTGACATCACCAAACTGGAAGACCGCAAATAAGACCTGTCTTGCGATAACGTCTTGGTTGCACCGGAAACGGCCTCTATTTATATAGAGGCCGTTTTTGTTTGACCCGCGACCTCACTGTGGGAGCGAGCCTGCTCGCGAAGACGGCATGACATCCGAAATCCATGTTGGCTGACACACCGCTTTCGTCGGAACGCCGCCCGGAGCCGGCTCGCTCCTACAGGGGGAACTGCTTTGGCTTTGGCTTTGGCTTTTGATCTTGATCCACCCGCCCCCTCGGAAGGCTGAGTGGAGGTGTTCATCCGGGGATTGGCGCGAAGCGCCGTTCGACGCAGTCGAACCCATTGCATGTAGGTGCAGCGAAGCCAACCGCAGGGCAATGCCCCCGGATGAATGCCGGAGCGAAGGGACCCCGAGCCTTGGCGAGGGGCCGGACGCCGGCAAGACCTTTGGTTCCTTTGGGCTGGGCCGGCACTCCGGCGTTTGCCAAAGGGACTCGCCGTAAGGGCGAAACCGCCAGTGGCCGTTACCGAAAAAACGGATATGTACACACCCCTCCACCAGCCAGGTCGGCTGTCAGGCCGCCTTCGCAAACCTCACACCCATAACGCCCGATAACCGCCCAATAAAAAATGCCCCGATCTCTCGACCAGGGCATCTCGTACAACTGCGTTACTTATATATAAGCATCAAACCTTAGTGCGAAACCGCCCCACTCGCTCCCAAACCAGTCTGCGAACGTACGAATTGCGGGAAGAACAGCGCTCGCTCATTGTCAGCCGCAGTCGACTTGTCGGTAACCGAGAAGAACCAGATACCGATAAAGGCAATGATCATCGAGAACAGCGCCGGGTACTCGTACGGGAAGATCGCCTTCTCATGATGCAGGATCTGCACCCAGATGGTCGGGCCAAGCACCATCAGGCCCACGGCACTCACCAGGCCCATCCAGCCGCCGATCATCGCACCGCGGGTGGTCAGCTTTTTCCAGTACATGGAAAGCAGCAGCACAGGGAAGTTGCAGCTCGCCGCGATGGAGAACGCCAGGCCCACCATGAACGCGATGTTCTGGCTTTCGAACAGGATACCCAGCGCGATCGCCAGCACCGCCAAGGCGATGGTAGTGATTTTCGAAACGCGGATTTCATCCTTCTCGTTGGCCTTGCCCTTCTTGATCACGCTGGCGTACAGGTCGTGAGACACCGCCGATGCACCGGCCAGGGTCAGACCGGCAACCACTGCCAGAATGGTTGCAAACGCTACCGCCGAAATGAAGCCCAGGAAGATACTGCCACCGACCGCATTGGACAGGTGCACCGCCGCCATGTTGTTACCGCCCAGCAACGCGCCGGCAGCATCTTTGAAGGCCGGGTTGGTGCTGACCAGCAGGATCGCGCCGAAGCCGATGATGAAGGTCAGGATATAGAAGTAGCCAATGAAACCGGTTGCGTACAGCACGCTCTTACGGGCTTCTTTCGCGTCACTCACGGTGAAGAAGCGCATCAGGATGTGTGGCAGGCCAGCGGTACCGAACATCAGCGCCAGACCGAGGGAGAACGCCGAGATCGGGTCTTTCACCAGGCCGCCCGGGCTCATGATCGCTTCAGCTTTCGGGTGAACCTTGATGGCTTCGGAGAACAGCATGTTGAAGTCGAAGTTGACGTGCTTCATCACCATCAGCGCCATGAAGGACGCACCGGACAGCAGCAGGACCGCCTTGATGATCTGCACCCAGGTGGTCGCCAACATGCCGCCGAACAGTACGTAGGCGCACATCAGGATACCGACGAGGATCACCGCAACATGGTAATCAAGGCCGAACAGCAGCTGGATCAGCTTGCCGGCACCAACCATTTGCGCGATCAGGTAGAACGCCACCACGACCAGCGAACCGCACGCGGACAGCGAACGGATCTGGGTTTGCCCCAGGCGATAGGACGCCACGTCGGCAAAGGTGTATTTACCCAGGTTACGCAGGCGCTCGGCGATCAGGAACAGAATGATCGGCCAACCCACCAGGAAGCCGATCGAATAGATCAGGCCGTCGTAGCCGGAGGTGAACACCAGGGCGGAAATACCCAGGAAGGACGCCGCCGACATGTAGTCACCGGCGATTGCCAGACCGTTCTGGAAACCGGTGATCTTGCCGCCCGCCGCATAGTAGTCGGCCGCCGAGTTGTTTTTCTTGGAAGCCCAGTAAGTGATATACAAAGTCGCGCCAACAAACGCCACGAACATCAGGATCGCGGCGGTGTTCAGTGGTTGCTTCTGCACGGCGCCGGTCAGGGCGTCAGCCGCCCAGGCGCCCGGTGCGAAGGCTGCGATGCTCAAAAGAGCCATTAGACGCCGGATCATTGCTGAGCCTCCTTGAGAATCGCATTGTTCAGGTCGTCGAACTCGCCATTGGCGCGTCGTACGTAAATACCGGTCAGGATGAAGGCCGAAACAATCAGCCCGACACCGATCGGTATGCCCCAGGTAATCGAGGACTCAGGGCTGAGTTTCGCCCCCAGTACATGCGGCCCGTAGGCAATCAAAAGGATGAATCCGGAGTAAAGCCCTAGCATGATCGCCGAAAGAATCCAGGCGAATCGTTCCCTCTTGCTAACCAGCTCCTTGAATCGCGGGCTGTTTTGAATCGAGAGGTAAATGCTGTCGTTCATTGTTTTTATCCTCGCAGCACAGATTTAGTTGGAACGTAGCCACTCTATTCGGCTCAAGGACAGGTTCCAGACGACCTTAGTCTTAGAACCACACGACGTTTTCGCCATTTACCAGCACACCATAAATAACTGTGGGAGCGAGCCTGCTCGCGAAAGCGTCGTGTCAGTCAACATTTCAGTCGACCGATTCACCGCATTCGCGAGCAGGCTCGCTCCCACAGGGAAAAGCGAGCAGTGCAAAATAGAAGTTTATTTAGTCCAGTCAGCCACGCGCTCAGGGTGTTTGGCCACCCAATCCTTCGCTGCTGCATCAGGCTTGGCGCCTTCCTGGATCGCCAGCATGACTTCACCGATTTCGTCTTTCGAGGCCCACTGGAAGTTCTTCAGGAACTTGGCCACTTCCGGCGCCTTGGTTGCCAGTTCTTTGCTGCCGATGCTGTTCACGGTTTCGGCCGCGCCATACACGCCTTTCGGGTCTTCGAGGAAGCGCAGCTTCCACTTGGCGAACATCCAGTGCGGCACCCAACCGGTCACGGCAATGGATTCGTTTTTCTTCTCGGCGCGAGTCAGCTCGGCAATCATGCCGGCGCCGGAACTGGCCTTGAGTTGATAACCGGTCAGGTCGTAGTCCTTGATCGCCTGCTCGGTCTTGAGCATCACGCCCGAACCGGCGTCGATGCCGACGATGCGCTTCTTGAAGGTATCGTCGGTCTTCAGATCATCAAGCGACTGGGCCTTGACGTACTCCGGCACGATCAAGCCGATCTTGGCGTCCTTGAAGTTCGGACCGTAATCGACGACCTGGTCCTTGTTCTTGGTCCAGTAATCGCCGTGGGTCACCGGCAGCCAGGCCGACAGCATGGCGTCGAGTTTGCCGGTAGCCACGCCTTGCCACATGATTCCGGTGGCGACCGCTTGCAGCTTCACGTCATAACCGAGTTTCTGCTTGATCACTTCAGCCGCTACGTGAGTGGTCGCGACGCTGTCGGACCAGCCGTCAACGTAACCGATGCTCAGGGTCTGGGTTGCTGCGCTGGCAAATGTGGAGCCCATCGCAAGCGCCAGAGCGGCACCTGCGCCTAAAAGTCGTCGCATCTTCATCGTTACTTCCCCGAAAGTGCTGCGCTCGACGGGTGCCGAGTCGCTTCAACGTATTGTTATGGTGCACAGCGCCCCCATCACGCCCACCGCAAACTCTTTCGATCATCAGCGGAGTACTGACGCCTTCGATAATCAACCTGACAGTCATTGCGACCTGCTCTGCCAGCGACCTCAAGGCATCGAGAAACGACATCAGAACGCCATTAAACCCGCGCCAGACAAACGCTTCGGGCAATCCGCTCGAACTTTGCATGTCAAAATCATGCAGGTCACCAAGCACGCGGAAAATGCAGGTAACATGCGCCGCTTTGCTCCCAGACGGCCTGACCATGCCCGCGACATCCCGCTTTCCTTTTTTTGCCTATCTTTTCGCCTGCCTGCTGGGGCTTTTTGCCTTTGGCGGCTTTTGGTACGGCCTGGGCAAACCGGTGATCCTGCCGGACGCCGCCACCCCGACGCACAAGCTGCAATGCGCCTCCTATACCCCGTTCGACAAAGACCAGTCGCCGTTCGATGTGCCGTTCAACTTGCGCCCCGAGCGCATGGACGCCGACCTCGCGCTGCTGGCCAAAAGCTTCGAATGTATCCGCACCTACTCCATGACCGGTCTCGACGCCTTGCCCGATCTGGCGCGCAAGCATGGGTTGAAGCTGATGATCGGCGCCTGGGTCAACAGCAATCCGGTGGACACCGAGAAAGAAGTCGACTTGCTGATCGCCTCGGCCAACGCCAATGCCGACGTGGTGACTGCGGTGATCGTCGGCAACGAAACCCTGCTGCGTAAGGAAGTCACCGGCGCGCAGTTGGCCAGGTTGATCACCAAGGTCAAAAGCCAGGTCAAGCAGCCCGTCACTTATGCCGACGTCTGGGAGTTCTGGCTCAAGCACCCGGAAATCGCGCCGGCGGTGGATTTCCTGACCATCCATTTGCTGCCGTACTGGGAAGACGATCCCTCGAACATCGACGCCGCCCTGCAACATGTGGCGCAAGTGCGTCAGGTGTTCGGCAACAAGTTTGCGCCCAAGGACGTGATGATCGGCGAAACCGGCTGGCCGAGCGAAGGCCGCCAGCGTGAAACCGCCCTGCCGAGCCGGGTCAACGAAGCCAAGTTCATTCGTGGTTTTGTCGCCCTGGCCGAACAGCAAGGCTGGCACTACAACCTGATCGAAGCCTTCGACCAACCGTGGAAACGTGCCAGCGAGGGTGCGGTCGGTGGTTACTGGGGGCTGTTCGATGCCGACCGTCAGGACAAAGGTGTGCTGGCCGGGCCAGTGTCGAACGTACCTTACTGGTCCCAGTGGCTGATGGTGGGCGGCTTGATCTTCCTCGGTACGCTGATCCTCGGCGGCCGCGTGCGCAGTACTCGCGCGGCGCTGGTGCTGCCGTTGCTGGGCGCCCTGGCGGCTTGCTCGATTGGCACTTGGGGTGATCTGGCCCGCGTCACCACGCGTTTTGCCAGTGAATGGCTGTGGGTCGCGCTGCTGACGGCGCTGAACCTGTTGATACTGGCTCACGCCGCACTGACATTGAGCCCACGCACCGGGTGGCGTGGATGGGCATTCAATGTGCTCGAACGTCGATCAGGCTGGTTGTTGGCGGTGACAGGTTTTGCGGCGGCGGTGACGATGCTGGAACTGGTGTTCGATCCGCGTTATCGCAGCTTCCCGAGCGTGGCGTTCATCGTGCCGGCGCTGGTCTATCTGTGCCGTCCGGTGAGCGTACCGCGCCGGGAGATTGCGCTGCTGACCTTCATCATTGGCGCGGGCATTGCGCCGCAGTTGTACCGTGAGGGGCTGGAGAACCAGCAGGCCTGGGGATGGGCGCTGGTGAGCGGGTTGATGGTGATGGCGTTGTGGCGCAGCTTGCGGGTTCGCAAGGCTTAATCTTTCAGCGAGTTTGCCGGCCCCTTCGCGAGCAGGCTCGCTCCCACAGTGATCTCCATCGAACACATTATTTGTGTATGGCCAAAATCCAATGTGGGAGCGAGCCTGCTCGCGAAAACTGATTATCAGGCGCTACGGGATGCCCTGACCAATCGCAACCCCGCAATCACCACCGCAAACACCGCCAACGTCGTGTTGTACAACGCCAGCGCCGGGAAACCGAGTACCAGCGCCAGCACCGCCAGCCACCACCCTGCCCGCCCTGGCATCACAAAGCCGATCACCGCTGCGATCAACGCAGTCCAGCCCAAAATCGCGAAGTGAATCATCAGCCCCAGGTTCGAACGAACCTGACATTCCCAACGGTTCGCCTCATCCACGCAGATACCCACCCATTGCGCGTCTTCCATGAAGCCATAACGCGCGCCATAACTGGCGGCCAGCCACAACGGCAGCAAAACAAGCAGCAAAATCACGGGCAGACGGCGGGACATGAAGCACTCCAATAAAGCGAAAACGGCGGCCAGCTTAATCGGACGGCCGCCTTACGCAAGCACTAACAACTGTTAACTGGTCATGCAATCGCTGCAAAGTGTATCGTCCAGCTACTATTACTTCGAATTAGGCCTGTTTGGTGCCGATGCGTGGCACTTTGGCGCAAATCCAGTGGTCATAGCCTGCGAACTTCATTCGGCACCTTCCTTTAAGGGATCCAGTCATGCTCCGTTCCTTGCGCTTCGCCGCCCTGTTTGGCGGCCTTATCTTGAGTGCGTCCGCGCTGGCGGTGGATATCGATGCCGCCAGTTATGGCTATCCACTGACCAACCCGTTCGAGGCGACCATCGCCACGACGCCTCCGGATCTGCGCCCGGACCTGCCGCTGGACGATGACATCGATCAGTCGGACCGCAGCCTCACCTTGCGCCCGGAGCGTCAATTCGAGCTTCCAGACAACTTCTGGCCGGTCAAGAAACTCACCTATCGCATCGCCACGCAAGACAAAGCCGCACCGCTGATCTTTCTGATCGCCGGCACCGGCGCGCGCTATGACAGCAGCCTGAACGAATACCTGAAAAAGCTTTACTACAAGGCCGGCTATCACGTGGTGCAATTGTCATCGCCCACCAGCTTCGACTTCATGAGCGCCGCCTCACGCTTTGCCACCCCCGGTATCACCAAGGACGACGCCGAAGACATGTACCGGGTGATGCAGGCGGTGCGCGCGCAGAACCCGAAGCTGCCGGTCACTGAGTACTACCTGACAGGCTATAGCCTCGGCGCGCTGGATGCGGCATTCGTGGCCCATCTGGACGAAACCCGCCGCAGTTTCAATTTCAAGAAAGTGTTGCTGCTCAATCCTCCGGTCAACCTGTACACCTCGATCACCAACCTGGACAAGCTTGTACAAACCGAAGTCAAGGGCATCACCAATACGACCACCTTCTACGAGCTGGTGCTGAATAAACTGACCCGTTACTTCCAGCAGAAAGGCTACATCGATCTCAACGATGCACTGCTCTACGACTTCCAACAGTCCAAGCAGCATCTGACCAATGAACAGATGGCCATGCTCATCGGCACGTCGTTCCGTTTCTCGGCGGCCGACATCGCCTTCACGTCGGACCTGATCAACCGCCGCGGCCTCATCACCCCACCGAAAACGCCGATCACCGAAGGCACCAGCATGACGCCGTACCTCAAGCGTGCGCTGCAATGTGACTTCGACTGCTACATCACCGAGCAGGTCATCCCGATGTGGCGCGCCCGCACCGACGGCGGCAGCCTGCTGCAACTGATCGACCAGGTGAGTCTGTATGCGCTGAAGGACTACCTGCACGACAGCCCGAAAATTGCCGTCATGCACAACGCCGACGACGTAATCCTCGGCCCCGGGGACCTCGGCTTCCTGCGCAAGACCTTTGGTGATCGCCTGACCGTTTACCCGCTGGGCGGCCACTGCGGCAACCTTAACTACCGCGTCAACAGCGACGCCATGCTGGAGTTCTTCCGTGGCTAAATACCTCCTGCTTATCGCCGCGTTACTCTGCGCAACCGCTGCCAATGCCGACAACAGTAAAGCCAACGCCCCCGTGGTCGTCGACAGTGACGGCTTCAAGGAACCACTGAGCAAACTCAAGTTCAACCCGGGTCTGGATCAGCGCGAGTTCGAGCGCTCGACGCTCAGCGCACTGAACGTCTACGACCCGCTGGAAGAGTGGAACCGCCGCGTCTACCACTTCAACTATCGCTTCGACCAATGGGTGTTTTTGCCGGTGGTCGATGGCTATCGCTACATCACGCCAAGCTTCTTGCGCACCGGTGTCAGCAACTTCTTCAACAACATCGGCGACGTGCCGAACCTGCTCAACAGTCTGCTGCAGTTCAAGGGCCAGCGCTCGATGGAAATTACCGGGCGCCTGCTGCTCAACACCACCATCGGCATCGCCGGCCTGTGGGACCCGGCCACCGCCATGGGCTTGCCACGCCAGAACGAAGACTTTGGCCAGACCCTGGGCTTCTACGGTGTTCCAGGCGGCGCCTATTTCGTACTGCCGATCCTCGGTCCGTCGAACCTGCGTGACACGGGCGGGCTGGTGGTCGACTTCAGCGCCGAATCAGCCATCAACTTCCTCAACGTTGCCGAAGTCAGCTCCAACCATCCCGAGGTGTGGATTCTGCGTGGCGTCGACAAGCGCTATCAGACCAGCTTCCGTTATGGCCAGCTAAACTCGCCGTTCGAGTATGAGAAGGTGCGTTACGTGTACACCGAGTCGCGCAAGTTGCAGATTGCCGAGTAATCCTGCGAACACAAAACACTGTGGGAGCGGGCAAGCCCGCTCCCACATTGGATCGTACTGCCAGGTTCAGCCCTTCAACACTTTCCAGATTTTGCTGACAGCCATCACCCCCACCAACACCACCGCGCCCGCCACAATCCCTGCCAGCCCATTAAGCAACGTCGGCACGATAAACCCGGCACCACCCGCCCCCGCGCTGACACTCTCGATCCAGTGATGCACCACGGGCACACCATGGGTGAGGATGCCGCCACCGACCAGGAACATCGCCGCCGTGCCGATCACCGACAGGCTTTTCATCATGTACGGTGCCGCTCGCAGAATTCCTGCGCCAATGCTTTTGGCGAGCTGACCCGGCTTCTGGGTCAGCCACAGACCCAGGTCATCGAGTTTGACGATACCCGCCACCAACCCGTAGACGCCGACAGTCATGACGATGGCGATGCCCGAGAGCACGACGATTTGCTGGGTCAGCGCCGAGTCGGCCACGACGCCCAGGGTGATGGCGATGATTTCCGCCGAAAGAATAAAGTCGGTGCGGATCGCGCCCTTGATCTTGTCCCTTTCGAACGCCACCAGATCGACTGAAGGGTCTGCCACCGCCTCGACCAGTTCGGCATGTTCAGCCTGATCTTCAGCCTTGCTGTGCAGAAACTTGTGGGCGAGCTTCTCGAAACCCTCGTAGCACAGGTATGCGCCACCGACCATCAACAACGGTATGACCAGCCACGGAATGAACGCACTGATGGCCAATGCCGACGGCACCAGGATCAGCTTGTTGATGAACGAGCCCTTGGCAACGGCCCATACCACGGGGATTTCCCGTTCGGCACGTACGCCGCTGACCTGCTGGGCATTGAGTGCCAGATCGTCGCCGAGCACGCCGGCCGTCTTCTTGGCGGCCATTTTGGTCATCAACGCCACATCGTCCAGCACGGCGGCGATGTCGTCGATCAGCAACAGCAAACTGCTTCCTGCCATGAATCGGGTTTCCTTCTGCAATGAATGCCGTGCAGCATAGCGCGGCCCGGCGCCGCACGGAGCATTCTTGAGCGCCGCCAAAGGCCGGTGCTACCATGCGCAACCGCCAGAACAGGCAAGGAACCACCTGGTTTATGAGCACTATCCGCGAGCGCAACAAACAACTGATCCTGCGTGCCGCCAGTGAGGAATTTGCCGACAAGGGCTTCGCTGCGACCAAAACCAGCGACATCGCAGCCAAGGCGGGATTGCCCAAGCCCAACGTCTACTACTACTTCAAATCCAAGGAAAACCTCTACCGCGAGGTGCTGGAAAGCATCATCGAGCCGATCCTCCAGGCCTCGACCCCGTTCAACCCTGACGGCGTGCCCAGCGAAGTCCTGAGTGGCTACATCCGCTCGAAGATCCGCATCTCCCGCGACCTGCCGTTTGCCTCCAAGGTGTTCGCCAGCGAAATCATGCACGGTGCCCCACACCTGAGCGCCGATCTGGTCGAACAGCTCAACGGCCAGGCCAAACACAATATCGACTGCATCCAGACCTGGATCGACCGCGGCCAGATCGCCGCCATCGATCCCAACCACCTGATGTTCAGCATCTGGGCGGCGACCCAGACCTACGCCGACTTCGACTGGCAAATCACCGCCATCACCGGCAAGGCCAGGCTGGATGAAGAGGACTATGAAGCGGCGGCGCAGACGATCATCCGGTTGGTGCTCAAGGGGTGTGAACCGGACTGATAGACCGCGCTGACTGCATCGCTGGCAAGCCAGCTCCCACAGGTTTCTGTGTTGAATTCAGACTTGTGAACGACACAAATTCTTGTGGGAGCTGGCTTGCCAGCGATGAAGGCAACACGGTTCAAAGTTGTCAGATCTAAACTGCATCCCACAGTGGATAGTCGCCGAGCTTTTCCACCAGACCCGCCCGCAATGGATTGGCCACCACATACCGCGCCAATTTCACCAAATCCTCCTCTCGACGCAGTGCTCGGTCGTGATAACCCTGCTGCCATAGTGGTCCGCGCCTGCCACTGCAATGGTTCACCTCTCGAGTAATCAGGGACTTGGTCTCGCGCATCAATCTGCGCAAGGAGCAGTTTTCCAGCTCGACGAGCCAGTGAAAATGATCAGGCATGACCACCCAGGCCAGAGAGTTCGCCAGCCCGAGATTTTGCGCCCGGCGAAATTGGCCAACAACCAATCTGCCCAAAGCAAAATCGGCGAAAACCGGCTCTCGATGAAGGGTATTGGTAGTCAGCAAATAGATTCGATTGGGTTCGGCATAGCGACCCGTTCGCAGGCGATGTGAAGCGGGTATATCGGGCATTCCTTTGCCTCTTTCATGATGAACTCATGAAAGGCTAGACCTGGAAATGCTGGATGATAATGCAGACTTTTAGCAGGATGTGTCTGGCAGATAGCAATCGCTGGCAAGCCAGCTCCCACAGGGTCTTTTGGTGTATGCAAAATTTACTTACACCGCCAATCCTTGTGGGAGCGGGCTTGCCCGCGATGGCATTCACTCAGGCGCAGCTGATCAAGCAGCAACCCCCGCATCCGCCCTCAACCCCAACGCCTCGATCGCATTGATCGCACACTGTTCATCAACATCCGACAGATCCCCGCTGATCCCCACCGCTCCCAGTACGTTCCCGCCCTGATCGCGAATCAGCACACCGCCCGGTGCCGGTACGACGCTGCCCTGCCCCAGGCTGTTCAAGGCGGCGATGAACGCCGGGCGTTGTTGAGCGTCCAGCGCCAGCAGGCGTGAGCCTTTGCCCAGGGCAATGGCGCCCCAGGCTTTGCCGATGGCGACTTGCGGACGCAGCAGGCTGGCGCCGTCTTCGCGTTGCAGGGTGATCAGGTGCCCGCCGGCATCCAGCACCGCGATGGTCAGGGGGGCGGCGGAGATTGCCCGCCCGGCGTTAATGGCTTCGTTGACCAGGTTGACTGCGACTTTCAAGGTTAAAGCGCTCATGGTGCCGTCCTCATTTTGTTTTTCGGAAAGCCGATGGACTGCGCGTGTGTGCCGCAGTCCGATGCAACAAATAGAACACAATGAATTATTTTTTTGTATACAATAATTATCGAAAAGCGCCACATGCGACGAAAAGCCACAGTGAATCGGGCTTCCGACGAATGAAACGACCGCTTGAGAAAATGGATTGACCTGCGCCGTCCACCGTGAATACACTCTGCGCAAAGCCACTTGTATACAATTACAAAACGTAAAGAGGCACAAAACCATGAGCAAAATGAGAGCAATCGAAGCCGCCGTTCTGGTGATGCGCCGTGAAGGGGTTGATACCGCTTTTGGCATCCCGGGTGCCGCCATCAACCCGCTGTACTCCGCCCTGCAAAAGGTCGGCGGCATCGATCACGTCCTCGCTCGCCACGTTGAAGGCGCGTCGCACATGGCCGAGGGCTACACCCGCACCAAGGCCGGCAACATCGGCGTGTGCATCGGCACCTCCGGTCCTGCCGGTACCGACATGGTCACCGGGCTGTACAGCGCCTCGGCCGACTCGATTCCGATCCTTTGCATTACCGGCCAGGCACCCCGCGCCCGTATGCACAAGGAAGACTTCCAGGCTGTCGACATCACCAGCATCGTCAAGCCGGTGACCAAGTGGGCGACCACCGTCCTGGAACCGGGCCAGGTGCCTTACGCGTTCCAGAAGGCGTTCTATGAAATGCGCTCCGGCCGCCCAGGCCCGGTGCTGATCGACCTGCCGTTCGACGTGCAAATGGCGGAAATCGAATTCGACATCGACGCCTACCAGCCGCTGCCACTGGCCAAACCGAGCGCGACCCGCATTCAGGTAGAAAAAGCCCTGGCGCTGCTGGATCAGGCCGAACGTCCGTTGCTGGTGGCCGGTGGCGGCATCATCAATGCCGATGCCAGCGACCTGCTGGTGGAATTCGCCGAGCTGACCGGGATTCCGGTCATCCCGACCCTGATGGGCTGGGGCACCATCCCCGACGACCACCCGCTGATGGTCGGCATGGTCGGCCTGCAGACTTCGCACCGCTACGGCAACGCCACCCTGCTCAAGTCTGACGTGGTGCTGGGCATCGGTAACCGCTGGGCCAACCGTCACACCGGTTCGGTCGATGTGTACACCGAAGGTCGCAAGTTCATTCACGTCGACATCGAAGGCACCCAGATCGGCCGCGTGTTCACCCCGGACCTGGGCATTGTGTCCGACGCCGCTGCTGCGCTGACCGTGTTCATCGAAGTCGCTCGCGAATGGCAAGCCGCCGGCAAACTGAAAAACCGCAGCGCCTGGCTGCAAGACTGCCAGCAACGCAAATCCAGCCTGCAGCGCAAGACTCACTTTGACAACGTGCCGGTCAAGCCGCAGCGGGTTTACGAAGAGATGAACCAGGTGTTCGGCAAAGACACTTGCTACGTCAGCACCATCGGTCTGTCGCAGATTGCCGGCGCGCAGTTCCTGCACGTCTACAAGCCGCGTCACTGGATCAACTGCGGTCAGGCAGGTCCGTTGGGCTGGACCATTCCCGCGGCGCTGGGCGTGGTCAAGGCTGATCCGACGCGTAAAGTTGTCGCGCTGTCTGGCGACTATGACTTCCAGTTCATGATCGAAGAATTGGCGGTGGGCGCGCAGTTCAAGCTGCCGTACATTCATGTGGTAGTGAACAACTCGTACCTGGGTCTGATCCGTCAGGCACAGCGCGGTTTCGAGATGGACTACTGCGTGCAGCTGTCCTTCGATAACCTGAACGCACCGGAACTCAACGGTTATGGCGTCGATCACGTCGCGGTTGCCGAAGGCCTGGGCTGCAAGGCATTGCGTGTGTTCGAGCCGGCTGACATCGCCCCTGCCCTGCGCAAGGCCGAGGAGATGATCGAAGAGTTCAAGGTCCCGGTGATCGTCGAGATTATCCTGGAGCGCGTGACCAACATTTCCATGGGCACCGAGATCAACGCCGTCAACGAATTCGAAGACCTGGCGCTGGTCGGCAACGACGCACCGACTGCGATTTCGTTGCTCGATTGATCGTTCCCCTTGTGGGAGCGAGCCTGTGTGGCGAGGGGATTTATCCCCGTTAGGGCGCGTAGCGGCCTCAAAACTGAAAACCGCGGCGTATCAGGTACACCGCACAAATTGGTTTACGACTGCTTCGCAGCCGAACGGGGATAAATCCCCTCGCCACACAGGCTCGCTCCCATAGGGGCCGCCCTCACATATTTACGGGAGACCACCATGCCGCGTTTCGCAGCCAACCTGTCCATGCTGTTCACCGAACAGGATTTCCTCGCCCGTTTCGAAGCGGCCGCCAAGGCCGGCTTCACCGGTGTCGAATACCTGTTCCCGTACGACTTCAGCTCTGCCGAAATCAAGGCCAAGCTCGACGCCAACGGTCTGACCCAAGTGCTGTTCAACCTGCCGGCCGGTGACTGGGCCAAGGGCGAGCGCGGTATCGCCTGCCTGCCCGACCGCGTTGAAGAGTTCCGCGCCGGGGTCGACCTGGCGATCGCCTACGCGCAGGTGCTGGGCAATACCCAGGTCAACTGCCTGGCCGGTATCCGCCCACAAGGCGTCGACGATGCCACCGTGGAAAAAACCTTCGTCGCCAACCTCAAGTACGCAGCCGACAAGCTGCAAGCGGCAGGCATCAAACTGGTGATGGAAGCGATCAACACCCGCGACATCCCGGGCTTCTACCTGAACAACACGGCGCAAGCCCTGTCTATTCGCGAACAGGTCGGCAGCGCCAATCTGTTCCTGCAATACGACATCTATCACATGCAAATCATGGAGGGCGATCTGGCCCGCACCCTGCAATCGCACCTGGGCGAGATCAACCATGTGCAGCTCGCCGACAACCCGGGGCGCAATGAACCGGGCACCGGTGAAATCAATTACCGCTTCCTGTTCGAACACCTGGACCGCATCGGGTATCAGGGTTGGGTCGGCTGTGAATACAAGCCGCTGACCACTACTGAAGCGGGTCTGGGCTGGTTGAAAACCCATAACGCGATTTAACGCGATACCTGTGGGAGCGAGCCTGCTCGCGAAGACTGACTATCAGGCGCCTACGATCTATCGCTTGATCACTACATCCTGCTCCAACGCCAACTCCTTGCTCCCCGCATCCAGCCTGACCAGCGCCCCCATGGGCAGTGTCAGGTTCGGATCGCAATGCCCACTGCGCCACCCGGACAACACCGGAATCCGCAGCGGCTCGAATGTCTGCTTGAGCAGGCGCTCCAGCGCAGGCACCTCGACCCCCGCCACATCCCCCACCAGCACCCCACGCAGCTTGGCCAGGGTTCCAGCCAGTCGCAGGTGGGTCAGCAGCCTGTCGACGCGATACAGCGGCTCGTTGATGTCCTCGATGAACAGGATGACACCCTCGGCATCGATCTCATAAGGCGTACCCATGGTCGCGGCGATTATCGACAGATTGCCCCCCAGCAAGCGCCCGTGGGCGATGCCTGGCTCGATCGTGGTCAACGGATAGGCCACGGGGTGCGCCAATACGCTGCCCGCCTTCACTTGCCCGCGCAGCATGTTGAAAAACGAGGGTTCGGTGGGCTTTTGCTTGTCACCCAGCAGATCCGCATTGAGCAGCGGACCATGGAAGGTCACGAAGCCCGCATAACGACTGATCGCCAGATGCAGTGCGGTGATGTCGCTGTAACCGATGAACGGCTTGGCGTTGTTGCGCAACAGTTCAAAATCGATGCGATCAAGCAACCTCGGCGTACCGTAGCCACCGCGCAGGCAAATGATGGCATCGACCTCGGGGTCGGCGAACGCGGTATGCAGGTCGTTGAGCCGCACCTCGTCACTGCCGGCCAGATAGCCATCCTTCGCGTAGACACCGGGAAAAATCTTCAGCGAATAGCCTCGGGCGCGCATCCATTGCACGGCTTTATCGGTGTCCAACGGTGCAGGACCGGCCGGCGCAATGACGCCGATCACCCCCTGCGACGGCAAGGCCGGTACCGGGGTATGAGGACAAAGGGTGTGGGTCGGTCGAACGGTCATCCATGAATCTCCCTGAGTGGAAACTTCAACACACAGTAGTCAGGAACGGGGACAAACAGAAGAGGGTTCATCGCCCCGCAGGTTGCAGGAAACGGCGGCCATTACTGTAGGCAAGGCAAAAAAACGCCCGCAAGACTGAAAGCCTTGCGGGCCATTTTTCATGAGGGGGTGTCGATCAGGACGACATCAGCTCAGCCTTGACCAGCTTCGCTTGCTCGTCGGCATGGTACGAGGAACGGACCAGCGGACCGGAAGCGACGTTCTTGAAGCCCATTTTGTAACCTTCCTCGGCGAACCAGGCGAACGTGTCCGGGTGCACGAAGCGCTGTACCGGCAAGTGGCTACGCGACGGTTGCAGGTACTGGCCCAGGGTCAGCATGTCGATGTCATGCTCGCGCATGCGCTTCATGACTTCGATGACCTCGTCGTCGGTCTCGCCCAGACCCAGCATCAGGCCGGACTTGGTCGGAATGTGCGGCATCATCTGCTTGAAGCGTTGCAGCAAGGTCAGCGACCACTGGTAGTCCGAACCCGGGCGTGCGGCCTTGTACAGGCGTGGCACGGTTTCCAGGTTGTGGTTGAACACATCCGGTGGCTCGGCGGCAGTGATTTCCAGCGCGATGTCCATGCGGCCACGGTAGTCCGGCACCAGGGTTTCGAGCTGCACGTTCGGCGACAGCTTGCGGATTTCACGGATGCAGTCGGCAAAGTGCTGGGCACCGCCGTCGCGCAGGTCGTCGCGGTCTACCGAGGTGATCACCACGTACTTCAGGCGCAGGTCGGCAATGGCAATGGCCAGGCTTTCCGGTTCGTTGACGTCCAGTGGTTTCGGACGGCCGTGGCCGACGTCGCAGAACGGGCAGCGACGGGTGCAGATGTCGCCCATGATCATGAAGGTCGCGGTGCCGCCGGAGAAGCATTCGCCCAGGTTCGGGCAGGATGCCTCTTCGCAGACGCTGTGCAGCTTGTGTTTGCGCAACAGGGCCTTGATGCGGTCGACTTCCGGAGATACCGGAATGCGCACACGAATCCAGTCAGGCTTTTTCGGCAGCTCGGTGGTCGGGATGATCTTTACCGGGATGCGTGCAACCTTCTCGGCGCCGCGCAGCTTTACGCCGGCTTCAACCTTGGCACGCGGGGCCGGACGCTCGGTGACATCCAGCGTCGGGATCATGGTTTGCACTGCATCAGTAGTCATATCAGTCGATTCCGCCCGTCAGGGTCGTCTGCTCAGCATAGTCGAGGTGTTTGACGAGCTGCGCGCGCAGCCGGGCACTTACCTCGGCAAATTCAATCGATCCTGCGTGATCGCTCAGCTGGGTCATCGCCAGCCCGGCGTAGCCGCAGGGATTAATCCGTCGAAACGGTTCCAGGTTCATATCCACGTTCAGGGCCAGGCCATGAAAGGAACAACCGTGGCGGATCCGCAGACCCAAAGACGCGATCTTCGCGCCGTTGACATAGACACCCGGTGCATCGGGCTTGGCCGCCGCCGTCACACCGTAGCTGGCGAGCAGCTCGATCAGGCACGACTCCATGCGAGTCACCAGGTCACGCACGCCAAAACCCAGCTTGCGCACGTCCAGCAACAGGTAAGCCACCAGTTGCCCGGGGCCGTGATACGTCACCTGGCCACCGCGATCGACCTGCACCACCGGGATATCTCCCGGCAACAGCAAGTGTTCGGCCTTGCCGGCCTGGCCTTGGGTGAAGACCGGTGGATGTTCGACCAGCCAGATCTCGTCGGCGGCATCGCTGCCGCGCTCATTGGTGAAGCGCTGCATGGCATGCCAGACCGGCTCGTAAGCCATCTGGCCGAGCTCGCGAAAGCCCAGCGTGCGAGACATCACAGCACCATATGCACGAAGCCGGTAGCCCGCAGTTCGCTGTTGATGTTGTACAGCTGGTCCTGGTCGGTGGCGACGATGTGCAACTGAATCGTGGTGTATTTACCGTTACTGCTTTGACGCTCGTCCACACGCTCATCATTGATCTTTGCGTGTTTTCTGACGATGTCGATGATCTTGTCCTTGTTGCCCACACCCGTGTCGCTGATCACCTTAACCGGGTAATCATTGGCAGGGAATTCGATCTTAGGCGCCTTTACTTCGGTATCGGTCATGGCGTAACGGCCTCGTAAGCGTAAGCCGTGGCGACGGGCATAGCCCCGAGCCGGATCAGCGCGGGGCCATGCAGGTGCACACTATCAGTTGAACAAGCCGTAGAAGAATAGACGGATGCTATCCCACATGCGACGGAAGATACCACCCTCTTCGACGCCATCCAGAGCGATCAGGTCGGCGCTGTGCACCACCTTGTCCTCCAGTTTGACTTCGACTTTACCGATCACATCGCCCTTGGCGATTGGCGCAATCAGTTGCGGGTTCATGGTCATGCTGGCGGCGAGCTTTTTCAGCTGACCTTTAGGCAGGGTCATGGTCAGGTCTTGAGCCAGACCCGCCTTGATCTGGTTGGTGGAACCTTTCCAGACAGGCGCCTGGGCCAGTTCGGTGCCCTTCTGATAGAAGGTCTGGGTTTCGAAGAAACGGAAACCGTAAGTCAGCAGTTTCTGGGTTTCGGCGGCGCGAGCCACTTCGCTGTTGGTGCCGAACACCACGGCGATCAGACGCATGCCATCACGCACGGCCGAAGACACCATGCAGTAGCCCGCTTCGTCGGTGTGACCGGTTTTCAGACCGTCGACGGTCTTGTCGCGCCACAGCAGCAGGTTGCGGTTCGGTTGCTTGATACCGTTCCAGAAGAACTCTTTCTGCGAGTAGATCGCGTAGTGAGCCGGGTCTTCGTGGATGATTGCGCGCGCCAGTACCGCCATGTCGTGAGCCGACGAGTAGTGCTCAGGGTTCGGCAGACCGGTCGGGTTCATGAAGTGGGTGTTGGTCATGCCCAGGTCGGCAACGGTTTTGTTCATCACGTCGGCGAACGCGTCTTCGCTGCCGGCGATGTGCTCGGCGAGCGCAACACTGGCGTCGTTGCCCGACTGGATGATGATGCCGTGCAGCAAGTCGCTGACAGTCACCTGCGAGCCGACCTTGATGAACATCCGCGAACCGCCGGTACGCCAGGCGTTTTCGCTGACGGTCACCGGATCGTTTTCACCGATCTGGCCACGACGGATTTCCAGGGTCGCGATGTACGCTGTCATCAGCTTGGTCAGGCTGGCTGGCGGCAGACGCTGGTCACCATTGTTTTCGACCAGCACGTTGCCGCTGCTGGCGTCCATGAGCACGTAGGCCTTGGCGGCCAGTTGCGGTGGCGACGGCATCATCTCGACCGCGAACGCGGCAGGTGAGAGGAGCAGCGGGACTAAAAGGCACAGGCGTTTGGCAAAGGTGGTGATGTTCATCCGTCTCTCGAAATCGCTAATGGAAACTTGCCCGAAGGCAAAAACTAATCAGACAGCTTCTTAAGGGCTGTCGCGTGTTCAGCTGCTCACTCTGTAACCCTTGCCGGGTTTTTGTTCTTAGACGAGCCAACAACCTGGTTCATCCCCCAAAACCGCAGATGAACCGTCAATCAAGTCCTACGTATTACTCAGTCACAACGCTCGGCGAACCCAGATTGGCCAGGCGCACACTGTTCTGCACTTGCTGGATTTCACCCGGCGAACCGATCGGCCCCAGGCGAACCCGATGCAGCGTCTGTTGATTGCGCACGATCGAGCTGATGAACACCGGAGCGCTCACCATCCCGCTGAGCTTCGACCTCAGGAGTTCTGCAGCGTCCGGGTTGGCGAACGCGCCCACCTGCAGATACTGGCCAGAGGCTGGTGCAGAAGCGTTTTTTTTTGCATCGGCAAGTTGTACGGGAATAACGGCGGCGGCGTGTTGCTGCGGCGGTGGCGTCCATTGCTCGACGGTACCGGCCGAAGCCGTAATCACCGGCGCGCTATTCTGCGCGACTTGCGGCTCGTTGAGCATTAAAGGCGCCGGACGGCCTTTGGCGGCCCACCACTGTTGCGGGTCGATACCTTCGACCTTGACGCGCGCGGTGCCGGTTTCGGCATAGCCGAGTTTCTTGGCGGCCGCGTAGGACAGGTCGATGATCCGGTCCGAATAGAACGGCCCGCGGTCGTTTACCCGCAGGATCACAGTCTTGTTGTTGTCCAGGTTGGTCACCCGGACGTAACTCGGCAGCGGCAAGGTCTTGTGCGCGGCACTCATGCCATACAAGTCATAGACCTCGCCGTTGGCGGTGTTCTGGCCATGGAACTTGGTGCCGTACCAGGACGCCGTGCCCGACTGCACGTAGGTCTTGGACTCTTGCAACGGAAAATAGGTTTTGCCCAGCACCGAGTAAGGGGCGGCCTTGTACGGGCCGGTGTGCAGGGTTGGTGTGGCGTCCGGGATGCGTGAAACGTCGACGTCCCACCAGGGCGCGCCATCCTTGTGGGCACGGTTGATGTCCAGCCCCGGCGTCGCGCGCACAGCGGTGGAGGACTTTTGTGTTGGTGCGCGACTGGTCGAACAACTGGCGAGCAGCACTGCCAGCGCGGCAAATGCCATCAGCTTCAGGGGTTTATTGATAGGCAATGCCCGCATTACTTGACGCCCCGTGCTTGGACCAGCTGTTCAGACAGTTGATGTACGGCCATGGCGTACATCACGCTGCGGTTATAACGCGTGATTGCGTAAAAATTCTTCAGGCCCATCCAGTACTCGGGGCCATTGTCGCCTTCCAGGCGAAAAGCAGTAACCGGCATATCATCGCGCAGCGCATCATGACTTGACCAGCCCAAGGCCCGCAACTCTCCGACGGTCTTGACCGGCTCGATACCCGTGGTCAAACCTTCATCCACCTGGTCGCCCCGCACATCGGCGCGGCTGACCACCGGTTCCCCGGCAACCCAGCCATGACGCTTGAAGTAACTGGCAACGCTGCCGATCGCATCGTCCGGGTTGTTCCAGATATTGATGTGGCCGTCACCGTCGAAATCCACCGCATAGGCGCGAAAGCTGCTGGGCATGAACTGCGGCAAGCCCATGGCGCCGGCGTAGGAGCCCTTGAGGGTCAACGGATCGACCTGCTCTTCCCTGGCCAGCAACAGGAACTCGCGCAACTCCTTGCGGAAAAATTCGGCACGGGGAGGATAGTCGAAACCGAGGGTCGACAACGCATCGATCACACGGAAATTACCGGTATTTCGGCCGAAAAAGGTCTCAACACCGATGATCGAGACGATGACCTGCGCCGGTACGCCATAGTCCTGCTCGGCGCGGGCCAGTACGGCCTCGTGCTGACGCCAGAAGTCCACGCCACGGGCGATGCGCGCATCGGTGATGAACATCGGGCGATATTCATTCCACTGCTTGACCCGTTCGGCGGGTTTCGAAATAGCGTCCAGAATCGATTGCTTGCGCTCGGCCTCGCGGAACACCCCCATCAGCTGTTCGCCGGCGAAACCGTAGTCGCGGGTCATTTCACCGACGAACTCAGCCACCTGGGGCGAGCCTTCGTAATCGCCGGCCAACGCTTGCTGCGCAGTGCCAAGGATGCTTACCAGGCCGACCCACGGCGCGTATCGAGTCGCCCAGCCACGCATTACTTGCATTGAACTCTTCACCTTATTCAAACCTGCGCGATCCACTTGCGATGGGTATGGATCGACATCAAAACCCCAAACGCTGACAGCAGCGTCACCAGCGAAGTTCCTCCGTAGCTAATGAACGGCAACGGCACCCCCACCACCGGCAACAGGCCACTGACCATACCGATGTTGACGAAAACATATACAAAAAACGTCATGGTCAGGGCGCCCGCCAGCAACTTGCCGAACAAGGTCTGGGCCTGGGCGGTAATCACCAGGCCACGACCGATCAACAGCAGGTAGATCAGCAACAGCGCGCAGATGCCTACCAGGCCGAACTCTTCGCCCATGACCGCAATAATGAAGTCGGTGTGGCTTTCCGGGAGGAAATCCAGGTGTGACTGGGTACCCAGCAGCCATCCTTTGCCAAATACGCCGCCGGACCCGATGGCAGCCTTGGACTGAATGATGTTCCAGCCGGTGCCCAATGGATCGCTTTCAGGGTCGAGGAACGTCAGCACTCGCTGCTTCTGGTAGTCATGCATGACGAAATACCACATGGCGATCGCCACCGGCACCGTTGCCGCCAGCACGCTGAGAATCCAGCGCCAGCGCAGGCCCCCCATGAACAGCACGAACGCGCCCCCGGCCAGGATCAGCAGCGAAGTGCCGAGGTCCGGTTGACGCACGATAAGAATGAACGGCACGCCAATCAACATAAGGCTGATGCCCACATGCTTGAGCTGTGGCGGCAAGGTACGCTTGGAGAGGTACCAGGCAATGGTCGCCGGCATCAGGATCTTCATGAACTCCGATGGCTGGAAGCGGATGACACCGGGGATGTTGATCCAGCGCGTGGCGCCCATGGCGTTGTGGCCCATGACGTCCACCACCACCAGCAACAGCACGCCAATGACATAGCCGACCGGCACCCAGCGCGCCATGAAGCGCGGCTCGAACTGGGCAATGACGATCATCGACACCAGGCCGATGCCGAATGAAGTGGCCTGTTTGGCCAACAGATCCCAGCTTTTGCCACTGGCGGAATACAAGACAAACAGGCTGCCGGCAGCCAGTGTCAGAAGCAGGATCAGCAACACACCGTCGATATGCATTCGTTGCAACAGCGTCGCGCGACGCCGCATCACATCCTCGCTGGAGAGCATGCGATCGAAATTATTCTTCACGGGCCGTAGCCTCCGCGCTGATAGGGTTGGCGTACTCGGCCTTGAGGTGGCCATCCTGGTCCAGCAACCAGGCGTCCATGACCTGACGCACCACCGGTGCGGCCACGCCGGAGCCGGACTCGCCGTTCTCGACCATCACCGAGACCACGATCTTCGGGTCATCAGCCGGTGCGAAGCCGACGAACAAGGCGTGGTCGCGATGGCGTTCCTGCACCTTGGAGCGGTCGTACTTCTCACCCTGCTTGATCGCGACCACCTGGGCCGTACCACTCTTGCCGGCGATCCGGTATTGCGCACCGATCGAGGCTTTGCGCGCAGTACCACGGGCGCCATGCATCACCTGCTGCATGCCATGGTTGACCCGGGTCCAGTCCGCCGGATCGCGCAGGATGATGTCCGGCATCGGGTTCTGATCCACCGGTTTCTCGCCTTCAATGGTCTTGGCCAGATGCGGACGATTCCAGATACCTTTGTTGGCCACCAGTGCCGTGGCCTGGGCCAACTGCAACGGCGTTGACTGCATGTAGCCCTGACCAATCCCGAGAATCAGTGTCTCCCCCGGGAACCACGCCTGACGACGCGTCGCGCGCTTCCATTCCCGGGTCGGCATCAACCCCGGCGATTCTTCGAACATGTCCAGGGAGACTTTCTGACCGATACCGAACTTGGTCATGTAGGCCGACAACCGATCGATCCCCAGCTTGTGCGCCAGGTCATAGAAGTAGGTATCGTTGGAACGCATGATCGCCGTATCGAGATCAACGAAACCGTCACCGGTACGGTTCCAGTTGCGGTATTTGTGATCGTAGTTGGGCAGCATGTAATAGCCCGGATCGAACACCCGGGACGAGGCTGTCACCACGCCCGCGTCCAGTCCGGCAATCGCCACCGCCGGCTTGATCGTCGAGCCCGGCGGGTACAAACCACGCAGCACGCGGTTGAACAGCGGCCGGTCGATGGAATCGCGCAGTTCGGAATAGGCCTTGAAGCTGATGCCGGTGACAAACAGGTTCGGGTCGAAACTCGGCTGGCTGACCATCGCCAGTACCTCACCGGTTTTCGGGTCCAGTGCCACCACCGCGCCGCGGCGACCACCCAGTGCGGCTTCGGCGGCTTCCTGCAATTTGATGTCCAGGCTCAGGACAATGTCCTTGCCGGGGATCGGATCGGTACGCTTGAGTACGCGCAGCACGCGGCCCCGGGCGTTGGTTTCGACTTCCTCGTAACCCACCTGGCCGTGCAGCTCCGGTTCGTAGAACCGCTCGATGCCGGTTTTGCCGATGTGGTGGGTGCCGCTGTAATTGACCGGATCGAGGGACTTCAGCTCTTTCTCGTTGATCCGCCCCATGTACCCCACCGAGTGCGCAAAGTGCGCGCCCTGTGGATAGTGACGAACCAGTTGCGCGACCACTTCCACCCCCGGCAACCGGAACTGGTTCACGGCGATCCGGGCGATCTGCTCTTCGGTCAGCTCGAACAGGATCGGCACCGGCTCGAACGGCCGGCGCCCCTGACGCATGCGCTTCTCGAATATCACCCGGTCCTCGGGCGTCAGCTCCAGCACCTCGACGATCACGTCGAGCACCTGTTGCCAGTTGCCGGAACGCTCGCGGGTCATGCTCAGGCTGAAGCTCGGCCGGTTGTCGGCAATCACCACGCCGTTACGGTCGAAAATCAACCCGCGAGTCGGCGGAATCGGCTGCACATGGACGCGATTGTTTTCCGACAGGGTCGAGTGGTACTCGTACTGGATCACCTGCAGATAATACAGGCGCGCGATCAGCACCCCGATCAGTGCCACCACCGCGATTGCCCCGAACACGACGCGGCCACGCACCAGACGGGCGTCTTTTTCGTGGTCCTTGATTCGGATCGGCTGGGACATGAGGGCAGAATTACTTGTGGTAAGGGTGGCCGGACAACACGGTCCAGGCACGATACAGCTGTTCGCCGATCAGAATGCGCACCAGCGGGTGCGGCAACGTCAATGGCGAGAGCGACCAGCGCTGATCGGCGCGTGCACAGACTTCAGGCGCCAGCCCCTCGGGGCCACCGACCATGAAATTCACCGTGCGCGAGTCCAGCCGCCAGCGATCGAGCTCGACCGCCAGTTGCTCGGTACTCCAGGGCTTGCCGTGGACTTCGAGGGTGACAACGCGCTCGTTCGGCCCGACCTTGGCCAGCATGGCTTCGCCTTCCTGACGGATGAAGCGTGCCACGTCGGCATTCTTGCCACGGGTGTTGAGCGGTATTTCCACCAGTTCCAGCGCCAGCTCGGACGGAAGACGCTTGGCATATTCATGCCAGCCTTCTTCCACCCATTTGGGCATGCGTGAACCGACGGCGATCAGTCGCAGTCGCACAGCCGTTCCTTATTCCTGGTCTTTGTTGAGCTTGTTGAAATGCTCGTGACCAACTTCAGGGCTGTGGTGTTTGCCATCGGCGGCACGGCTCTGCTCGGCACCTTTCCACAGGCGCTCCAGGTCGTAGAACTGGCGGGCGTTGGAGGTCATCATGTGAACGATCACGTCGTCCATGTCCAGCAACACCCAGTCGCTGTCGCCTTTGCCTTCTTCACCCAGCGGCTTGATACCCAGGGCTTTGACGGCTTCGCGGACCTTGTCCAGCATCGCGCCGATCTGACGGTTGGAGGTACCGGTGGCGATGATCATGTAGTCGGTGATGCTCTGCTTGTCGCGAACGTCGATGACCAGCACGTCCTGGGCCTTGACGTCTTCCAGGGCCGCGACGGCAATCTTGACCAGTTCGTCGCCTTTTGGCGGCTCGGCAGCGAGGACTTTCTCAGGCAGCGGGGCACTCTTGAACGTGCCTTTGCGCTTAACTTTGTTTACGTCGTTGTTCGTCATATAAAACTCGTTTTGCTCGTATGTTCGGGCGCTTCAATACACGTTGTTGCCACGTGCCTTGAGGCACTCCTCTTCAGTTCGACGCACGGTAAAGTCCGTGCGCATCGATGTAGGCCAGGACCGCGTCGGGCACCAGGAAACGTACCGACTTACCGCTGGCCAGCAGTTGACGGATCTGGGTGGCGGATACCGCGAGCGGTGTCTGCCAGACGAATGCAATCTGTCCGCTCGGCCCCTTGAGGGCCAGCGGGTCGCTCACCGAGCGTGCTGCCAGCAGGTTGCGCAAGGCATCCGGCGGTTCGCTGTCGGCATCCGGGCGTTGCAGCACCAGGATGTGGCAATGCTGGAGCAACTCTTCCCAGCGATGCCAAGTGGGCAGGCCGCAAAACGCGTCCCAGCCCAAAAGCAGAAAAACCTGGTCATCCGCAGCCAGTTCGGCACGCATCAGTTCCAGGGTATCGATGGTGTAGGACGGTTTGTCCCGCTGCAATTCGCGGGCATCCACCACCAACGGCGCCACACCGGCCACCGCGCACTTGACCATCGCCAAACGGTCCTTTGCCGAAACTTGCGGCGTGTCCCGATGGGGCGGCCTGGCACTGGGCACCAGACGCAGCTCATCGAGCGCCAGCGATTCGGCGACTTCCAGCGCGCCGCGCAAATGGCCGACGTGCACCGGGTCGAAGGTCCCGCCCAGTACACCAATGCGGCGAGGTCGAGGCACGCTGGCGGTTACCGGGGCTGACGGGTCGAGGTCGCCCAAGTCAGACCGGCTCCTGTCCGCGCAACTGGCCATCACCGACCACGACGTACTTCTCGCAGGTCAAACCTTCGAGGCCGACCGGGCCACGGGCGTGCAGCTTATCAGTAGAAATGCCGATCTCGGCACCCAATCCGTATTCAAAGCCATCGGCGAAGCATGTCGGGGTATTGATCATCACCGACGACGAGTCGACTTCAGCTACAAAACGCCGGGTGTCGCCCTGGTGTTCGCTGACGATCGAATCGGTGTGGTGAGAGCCGTAATGGTTGATGTGCTCGATGGCCTGCTCCAGTCCGTCGACCACACGGATAGACAGGATCGGCGCCAGGTATTCGGTGCTCCAGTCTTCCTCGGTGGCCGGCAGCGCATCGATGATTGCCCGGGTGCGTTCGCAGCCGCGCAGTTCGACGCCTTTTTCGCGGAACTGGGCAGCCATCGACGGCAGGAAATCTTTGGCAACGGCTTGATCGACCAGCAGCGTTTCCATCGCACCGCAGATGCCATAGCGGTAAGTCTTGGCATTGAACGCAATGCGCTGGGCTTTCGGCAGGTCGGCGTGGGCACTGACGTAAACGTGGCAGATGCCGTCCAGATGCTTGATCACGGGCACCCGGGCATCGCGACTGACTCGTTCGATCAGACCGCGACCGCCCCGGGGCACGATGACGTCGACGTATTCAGGCATGCTGATCAGCGCACCAACGGCGGCACGGTCGGTTGTTTCGACCACTTGCACCACGGCAGCCGGCAGATCGGCTTCAGCCAGGCCGCGCTGGATGCAGGCGGCGATGGCACGGTTGGAATGAATGGCTTCGGAGCCGCCGCGCAGGATGGTCGCGTTGCCGGACTTCAGGCACAGGCTGGCGGCGTCGATGGTCACGTTCGGCCGCGATTCGTAGATGATGCCGATCACACCCAGCGGCACGCGCACCTTGCCGACCTGAATCCCGGACGGCCGATAGCTCATGTCACGGATGGCGCCGACAGGGTCCGGCAGCGCAGCTACCTGACGCAGCCCCACGATCATGCTGTCGATACGGGCCGGGGTCAGCGCCAGGCGTTCAAGCAGCGCCGGTTCCAGACCATTGGCGCGGCCGGCTGCCAGGTCCAGCTCATTGGCGGCGGTCAGCTCGGCGCGGGCAGCGTCCAGCGCGTTGGCGGCGGCCTGCAGTGCGCGGTTCTTCTGCGCAGTGCTGGCACGGCCGATGACGCGGGAAGCTTCGCGGGCAGCGCGACCCAGGCGGGTCATGTAGTCAAGAACGGACTCAGTCATGGTCTGGAGTGGTCTTTGATAAGGTCTTGGTAAAGAGTAAAGCGGCAGATTATAGCTGTCGTGTCTCCCGACTAACAGCGGTGACGGGCGGATGGTCGAAATGGAGGGCAATTTGCCGACGTTCAGCCGGGATTAAGCTGCAAATTGTTATCATCACGACTCAATCAGCCCTGATAAACGCCGTTCATCATGTCCAACCTGACTGTTCGAGCGTCCGCCGCGAGCCCGCCCAAGGGCCTTCCGGACGCGTTTTTCGACCGCGACGCGCAAGTTCTGGCCCGGGATCTACTGGGCAAAGTCATCCGCCATCGGGTCGGCGACCTCTGGCTCAGTGCCCGAATCATCGAGACCGAAGCCTATTACTGCGCCGAAAAAGGCAGCCACGCCTCCCTGGGCTATACAGAAAAGCGTAAGGCTTTGTTTCTGGACGGTGGCCACATCTATATGTATTACGCCCGCGGCGGCGACTCTCTGAATTTCAGCGCCCAGGGGCCGGGCAACGCGGTACTGATCAAGTCTGCCTATCCGTGGGTCGACGAACTGAGCGGACCGGCGAGCCTGGCACAAATGCTGTTGAACAACCCCGACGCCCAGGGCCGCCCTCGCCCGTCGCAAAAGTTATGTGCCGGGCAGACTCTACTGTGCAAATCTCTAGGTTTGAAGGTACCGGCGTGGGATGCCAAGCGCTTCGATCATGAGGTGTTGCTGGTAGAAGACGTCGGCCAGACGCCCGCCCACGTCATCCAGGCCACGCGACTGGGCATTCCCCATGGGCGCGACGAACACCTGATGTACCGCTTCGTCGACGCCTCCTACGCGGCCTGGTGCACGCGGAACCCGCTGCGAAGGGGGCAGGTCGAAGGTCGCGATTATTTTGTGCTGTCCTGACCTTGACCTGGACTTGAAGCAAAAGAAATCCCCTGTGGGAGCGAGCCTGCTCGCGAAGAGGCCAGCACACGCACCATCTTTGTTGACTGATAGTGCGCATTCGCGAGCAGGCTCGCTCCCACAAAAAAGGCATTTGAACATTCAATGGAGTTGTATTTATGGGCCCATGGCTCGATAGCGTGACCGGTTGGCTGACGGTCAACCCGCAATGGCTGGCGGCAGCGGTGTTCATCGTGGCCTTCGTCGAATGCCTGGCGATTGCCGGGTTGATCGTTCCCGGCACGGTTTTGCTGTTCGCCGTGGCGGTACTGGCCGGTAGCGGTGCCCTGTCACTGAGCGAAACGTTATTGCTGGGTTTCCTCGCCGGCGTACTCGGCGATGTGGTTTCTTATTTTCTGGGGCGTCATTTCCATCAGAACATCCGGCGCCTGCCAGGCCTGCGCCATCACCCGGAATGGATCGCCGGGGCCGAGGCGTACTTTCAGCGGTATGGCATCGCCAGCTTGCTGGTCGGGCGCTTTATCGGCCCTTTGCGTCCCATGCTGCCCATGGTGGCCGGGATGTTCGACATGCCGTTCCCGCGTTTTTTTGCCGTCAGCCTGCTGGCCGGCGCAGGGTGGTCAGTCGCGTACCTGCTGCCCGGCTGGGCCACCGGCGCAGCCATTCGCCTGCCGTTGCCTGAGGGCTTCTGGCCGCAGGCCGGGATCGTCGCCGGCAGCATTGCGCTGATGGTCGGACTGAGCGCTACCAGCAGCCTGCGCAAGCACCGCAAGGCGACGATGTTCATTACCGGGATGAGCTTTCTGATTCTGGCGGGGCTGTTTATCGGCTTCGCGCACCTGACTGCCCTCGATCAGGGGCTGATGACCCTGGTGCAGGAGCATCGCAGCCCGACGCTCGATGAAGTGGCGGTGGTCTTCACGCTGATCGGTGAATTCCGCAACATGCTGATCTTCAGTGCCTTGCTGGTCGTGCTGCTGCTGATCGCCCGACAATGGCGCCAGGCGATCTTCGCTTGCAGCACGCTGTTGTTCACTGCGCTGGGCAACACCGCGACCAAACACTTTTTCGCCCGTATGCGCCCGGAAGTGCTGAGCGACCCGCTGACCAGTTACAGCATGCCCAGCGGTCATGCCTCGGGCGCCTTCGCACTGTTCCTGACCCTCGCCGTCCTCGCCGGCCGTGGACAACCGCCACGGATGCGCTTGACCTGGCTGCTGGTAGGTTGCTTGCCGGCACTGGCGATCGCCCTGTCGCGGGTGTACCTCGGGGCGCATTGGCCGACCGATGTGCTGGCCGGCGCGATGCTCGCGGCCTGCGTCTGCGCAGCAAGCCTGTGGCTGATTCAGCGCCGCACGTCACTCAACGCCATGCCGCCCAGGATCTGGTGGCTGGTGTTGCCTTCGCTGGTGGCGCTGTTCGGATTCTTCGTATTGCGGCATTTGCCGCATACGATGTTGCGGTATGCCTATTGAAGGTCAAAAGATCGCCGCCTGCGATCTTTTGACCGTCAAGCAAACAACTCACCCTGCAACTCATCCAGCAGCGCCTGAATCGCATCCAGCCGCTGCTGCGGATCATCGAGTTGCAGCAGGTCGATCTTGTCCAGTTCGGCGAACGGCAACAGGTACGCCAACTGATTGGCCAGCGACTGTTGCCCGGTCGCTTCGGTGCCCATGTTCAACGCTTCGACCATCGGGTGTTCGGCCAGGGCCTTGAGCAGGGCCACCAGATCAGCGTCTTCATCCTGCAACGGTTGCTCGGGCTCTTCGTCCAGCCACTCGACTTCGGCCACGATCAACTGATCGCGTTGCACGTCGGTGCGCAACACATGGAAGCGCCGACCGCCCTGCACCCGAATGCCCAGCAGGCCGTTGTCCTGTTGCTTGAAATCGGTGATCAGCGCTTCGCACCCGACCAATGCGTAACCTGCCGGGGCGATGCCGACCTCTTCGCCGTCAAGAATGCACACCACGCCGAAGCCGCCACCCTGTTTCATGCAGCGACCGATCATGTCCAGGTAACGCGCCTCGAAAATCTGCAGATCGAGGATGCAGCCTGGAAACAGCACCGTGTTCAGCGGAAAAAGCGGCAGACTCATAGACATTTCCTTCACACCACCATCGACACCGCCAACGGCAGCAACACCGCCGTGGCCACGCCCATCAAACTCATTGCCAGCGCCGCAAAGGCGCCGCACTCGTCATTTTCCTGCATCGCCACCGCCGTGCCTACCGCGTGGGCCGTCATGCCCAACGCCATGCCTCGGGCCTCGGGGCTGCGAACCCCGAGCCGGGTCAACAGGCTCGGGCCGAAGATCGCGCCAATCACGCCAGTGATCAATACGAACACCGCCGCCAGCGCCGCAACACCACCGATCTGCTCGGCCACCAGCATCGCAATAGGCGAAGTCACCGACTTCGGCGCCATGGTCATCAGGATCATATGTTCAGCCCCGAACCACCAGCCCAGCAATACGCCCATGCCTGTGGCAACCACACCGCCTACCACCAGCGTAGTAAATATCGGCCAGAACAACTGCCGAATCCGTCGCAGGTTGAGGTATAGCGGCACGGCCAGTGCGACGGTGGCCGGGCCGAGCAGGATACTGAGGATCTCGGTGCTCTTGCGGTACTCGGCATACGTCAGCCCGCAGCCTACCAACACACCGATCACCAGCAACATGGAGACCAGCACAGGCTGCAAAAAGATCCAGCGGGTTTTCTCGAAAGCTGCCAGAACCAGCTGGTAGGCGCCAAGGGTAATGCCGATGCCGAACAACGGATGATGGATCACCGATGTCCAGGCACCCTGCCAGTCAAGGATCATGGGTTGTCCTCACGCGGGTGGCTGTGGCGCTTGATCAGGCGCTGCATCAGCACACCCGCGAACGCCATGGACAGCACCAGCGACAACACCAGCGCCCCGACAATGGCCCAGAAATCGGCGGCGATGTCTTTGGCGTACACCATCACCCCCACCGCCGGCGGCACCAGCAGCAAGGGCAGATAACGCAGCAGGCTGCCGGCCGCCTGGTTCAGGGGCTCACCCACCTGACCCCGGCTGATCAGGTACACCAGCAGAAGCAGCAGGCCAATGATCGGCCCCGGCAACACCGGTAAAAACAAATGGTTGATGGCTGTGCCAAGCAATTGGAACAGCACCAGCCAGGTCAAACCTCGTAACAACATCCCTCATCTCCCGCAAACCACCCGCAATGACGGGCCGAGCATTATAAGCACGCCTGCCGTATACATCGGCATTCGCCAAAAGCATGGTCGGTTGACCGGAGCAATTTGCCATGTTGATCTAAAGTGGTAATCCGGGAGGTCAAATCCCCCCACCTCAAAACTATAAAACCGATGAACACCAAGGAGAGTCTCAATGCCCTATGTTCCAGTTGCAGAGCTCAATGATTATGTCGGCAAGGAACTTGGACGTTCCGAATGGCTCACGATCGATCAGGAGCGCATCAACCTGTTCGCCGAAGCCACAGGGGACTATCAGTTCATCCACGTCGATCCTGTCAAAGCGGCACAGACGCCATTTGGCGGCACCATTGCCCACGGATTCCTGTCGCTCTCGTTGATCCCGAAATTGATGGAAGACATCCTCATCCTTCCAGAAGGTGTGAAGATGGTGGTCAATTATGGCCTGGACAGCGTGCGTTTCATTCAACCGGTCAAGGTCGATTCGAAAGTGCGGCTCAAGGTCGATCTGTCCGAAGTCACCGAGAAGAAACCTGGCCAATGGCTACTCAAGGCCATCGCCACCCTGGAAATCGAAGGTTCGGACAAACCGGCGTACATCGCTGAATCCTTGTCGCTCTGCTTCGTGTAAACCTTCCCGGATGCGAAGCAGCTCAGGCTGTTTCGCACCTGCTGCTTTTTTCTACCGACTGTATATGGACACATAGCTGCGGCATACTCGGTCGCCTAATTGCCCGGAACCCGCTATGCGCCTACTTGCACTCCTTGCCCTGACCCTGATGCTCACCGCTTGCGGCGACGGCGAATCGCCGCTGCCTCCCGACGCTCGCCTGCCGGACGGCGGACGCTATCGCGGTGACCTGGTCGATGGATTGTTGCAAGGCCAGGGCCGCATCGATTACCCGAACGGCAGCTGGTATGCCGGCGAGTTTGACAAGGGACAATGGCATGGCCAGGGCGAATGGCACGGCAGCAACGGCGAGGTCTATCGCGGGCAATTCAACAAAGGCCTGTTCGATGGCCAAGGTAGCCTGAGAACGAATGGCAGCAGCTACAACGGTGGTTTCAAGCTAGGCCGGCGCGACGGCGAAGGCACCCTCAAAGAAAACGGCATGACTTATCGTGGCGAGTTCAAGGCCGATCAGTATTCAGGGCTCGGTCGCCTGGAACTCGAAGACGGCAGCGCGTACCAGGGTCAGTTCGCCCACGGTAAACCCAACGGCGAAGGCCAGCGCGGTGACGGTAATGGCAATCAGTTCACCGGGCACTTCGTCGACGGCCAACTGGAAGGCAACGGGACATTCAACAGCGCTGACGGCGACATCTATGTCGGTGGCTTCAAGAACAATCAACTGCACGGCAAGGGTCGCTACGAAAACGCGGACGGCGATGTCTGGCTGGGTCAATTCAAGGAAGGCTCACTCAACGGCAAAGGCGAGCTGATCGGCGCCGACGGCAGCCATTACATCGGTAACTTCAACGACTGGCGTTTCAGCGGCCAGGGCCGCTTGAACCTGGCCGACGGCAGTTTCTACATCGGCCAGTTCGACAGCGACACCTATTCCGGTCGCGGCACCTTGGTGCTGACGGATGGCTCGGTGCTCAGCGGCACCTGGATCAACGGCCAGCGCGTGCGCGACGCCGATGGCAAGTTGCTGCCCGACACCCTCGAACTCGGCCTGCTGGCCCAGGGGCGGCTGCTCGAAGATGCATTAAGCAACGTACCGGCCTCGACCCCGGCGGTCGAGCTGTACACCCTGACCCTGGGCGGCGACGGCAAGCAGAGTGTGTTCCTGCGAGAATCCGACTACGTGGCCAACATGCTCACCAGCCGTTTCGGTGCCTTTGGCCAGATCCGCCTGGTGAACCATCGCGATCACCTCGGCGACCGGCCGATGGCCACCCGGGAAAATCTGCGCCGCGCATCCGTGACCCTGGCCGAACGCAGCGGCCCGGAAGATCTGATATTCATCTACCTGACCAGCCACGGCACCAGCGAGCACGAACTGGTACTCGACCAGCCACGCATGGAGCTGGCCGACCTGCCGGCCGACGAACTGGCCGCGGTGCTCGCCCCCCTGAAAAACCGCGACAAGGTCATCGTGATCTCAGCCTGCTACTCCGGCGGTTTCATTCCCGCCCTCAAGGACGAACGGACGCTGATCATGACCGCTTCGCGGGCCGACCGCGTATCGTTCGGCTGCTCGGAAGAAGCCAATTTCACCTACTTCGGCGACGCCCTGTTTGCACAGGCCTTGAACCAGACAGACGATCTGGAACAAGCCTTCAAACTGGCCAAGGCCACCGTCGCCGAGCGCGAACTGGCCGATAACTACGAGGCCTCCGAGCCGCAGATCTGGGCACCGAAAACCGTACTGTCACACTGGCAATTGTTGCGTAAACAGCAGGCACGCAAAGCGCTGCAAAATGTCTCGATTGACAGCAAGGATACAAAGAACAACTAAGCTGACAGTATCAAGGGAGAAACACTATGTACTTGACGCCTCAGCACGTATTGCTTGCCGGAGCCACTGGTTTGACCGGTGAACATTTGCTCGATCGTCTGCTCAATGAGCCAACGATTTCACGGGTACTGGCACCCTCACGCCGCCCCCTGGCCGAGCACCCTCATCTTGAAAACCCGGTCGGCGACCCGGCGGTGTTTCTGTCGCAGTTGAACGGTCGCGTCGACATCGCCTATTGCTGCCTCGGCACCACCATCAAGCAAGCCGGCTCGGAGGAGGCATTTCGCGCGGTGGACCTGGACATGGTGGTGGCATTCGCCAAACGTGCGAGGGAGATGGGCGCCCGGCACCTGATCGTGATCAGCGCATTGGGGGCCGACCGCAGATCTCCGATTTTCTACAACCGGGTTAAAGGCGAGATGGAGTACGCATTGCGGGCACAGAACTGGCCACAGCTGACCATTTGCCGACCTTCGCTGCTGCTGGGCGAGCGCCTCGAACGACGGGCGGCCGAGCAATTCGTCGGACCGTTGTCCCGATTGATCCCTGGCAAGTACCGCGGCATTGAAGCCTGCCAACTGGCCCGTGCCATGTGGCGCCTGGCGCTGGAAGAGCAGGATGGGATCAGGATTGTCGAGTCGGATGAGCTGAGAAAGCTGGGCAAGTAATCTGCGGACTTGTGGCGAGGGAGCTTGCTCCCGTTGGGCTGCGCAGCGCCCCTCTCTTGGGGCCGC